>CALNFG010000009.1 GCA_939792625.1 uncultured Prevotella sp. | reverse complement strand
TGCTCCAGCAGTTGTGCCCCTTCAGGCGGCTGCGCTTGCTGCTTATGGCGTAGAGTATGCGCGTTATGCCGTGGCTTATCTCGTCTTTTACTACATATCTTACGAAAAGCGACGTTATGAACACGCCTATCACGGGATAAATAAGATAGAGCCAGTTGAATGTGTTGGCGGCAAACCGCGATGTCAGCATGTGGGCTATTTCTTCAATGAGCAGGTGAAGCACGAAGGCTGCCACGGCTGCGAAAAGGCCGACAAGAAAACTCAGTATCAGCGTAAACTGGCGGTCGGTAAGATATTTTTCCCGCAGCGCTATTGTCCGTTCGAGCAGCGTTGGGCGGGCGTTAAGTTCGGCGGTTGCGGCATTAGTCTGTGTGTCAGGCCGGCTCATAGTGTTGTGTGTTTTATGTTAGCCTGTTGTGTCATTTGTCATAAAATGCGCACGCGGCGCTTCTTGTGTATGTTGTTTTTGTCATTTCCTGATAATTTCTACCTGTCCGTCGTGCCTTATTCTTATTATGCTTGACGGTGTGTGCGGCTTCTTCTCCTGCCGGCGGCTGTGGCATACGTAGTCTACGGCGTCGAGCAGTTCCTGCGGAATGTCGCAGTAGTTCTGTGCGGCCGGTTGTCCGCTGATGTTCGCGCTTGTCGACACGATGGGTTTCTGAAACCTGTAACACAGCTCGTGAGAGAACGGCTCGGCCGTCACGCGCATGGCTATGCTGCCGTCTTCGGCTATCAGGTTGTGTGCCAGACCGGTGGCGTTGTCGAATATCACGGTGGTAGGCTTGACGGCCAGTTCTATTATCTGCCACGCCACTTCCGGCGCGTTTCTTACGTATCGCTGCAGTCTCACGTCTGAGTCTACAAGGCAGATAAGGGCTTTAGAGTCATCTCTGTGCTTTATGTCATACACACGTGCCACGGCTTCGGCGTTGGTGGCGTCGCAACCTATGCCCCACACTGTGTCGGTAGGGTAGAGTATCACTCCACCACGGCGCATCACCTCAACGGCATTTTTTATGTCTTCTTGCTGGTTCATTGTTGTTTGTATGTCTGTTTATATAAAGGTATGTATGGCCGGCATGTGGCCGGTTATCGAAATGCAAATATATATAAAAAAAAGATATTGTGAAACTAAATCGGAATAAATGACTCAAAAAAGCCTTTTGTGGCGGGTCTGCGTCGTGGGTGAGCCGTGTGTGCGGCAGCCGTTCACGGTCTGCCCGGACATGTTTACGGTCCGGCTTGCGGGATGTGTTGCGCGATGATGTCTGTCAGATGTGTAAGTCGCTGATAGTCAGGGCCGGTATAAAAGGTCATGTTTCGGCATGCAAAAGGTGGTCTTTTGGTCTGCAAAACATAACCTTTTGCAAGCCAAAAGACCACCTTTTACGATTCAGTGTCTTTTCATGACCGTTGCGGCTGTCGTCGTGCCGCCTTTCTGTTTACGGCCGGTGTGCTGCGGTTTACTCGTCTTTAACCTGTTTCTCTTGTATGTCCCAGCCTATCGCACTTGCTCCGAGAACCGCTGCTGATGAGCCGTCGAGTCCGCTGATGAGGAACTGCGCCTTGCCTTTGAACACAGGCATGACGTGAGTCTCGTAGCTGCGCTTGATAGGATTCATGAGCAGGTCGCCGGCCTTTGTCAGTCCGCCGAAGAATATAAACGCTTCGGGCGAAGAGAATACGGTAAAGTCGGCGCAGGCTTCACCGAGCATCTCGCCGGTAAAGTCGTAAACGCTCTTGGCCAGTTCGTCACCCTTGCCGGCAGCAACCGACACGTCGAGCGATGTGATTTTCTCGGGATCTATGTCGCGGAGCAGCGAAGGCGTGTCCGTCGTCGACAGAAATTCGCGTGCCGTGCGAGCCACTCCCGTTGCCGAGCAGTAAGCCTCGAGACATCCTGTACGTCCGCATCCGCATGCGCGTCCGTTCTCGCGGCGCATGGTGACGTGTCCCAGTTCGCCTGCAAAGCCGTCACTGCCATACACCAGCTGGCCGTTGATCACTATGCCCGAGCCTACGCCCGTACCCAGTGTCAGCATGATGAAGTTCTTCATGCCTCGGGCCACGCCGTATGTCATTTCACCTATTGCGGCGGCGTTGGCATCGTTGGTCATGGCCACGGGTATGCCCAGCCTTTGGCTGAAAATGTCGGCCAGAGGCACGCAGCAGTCATGCCCCCAGGCTATGTTTGGTGCGTATTCTATCGTGCCGCGGTAATAGTTGGCGTTGGGGGCGCCTATGCCCATGGCTTTGATTTTGTCGATGCCGCCCACCTGGTCGATGATAATCTGCAGCGAGTCGATAGCAGCGTTAACGTATGATTCGACGTCAGTGTAAGCCTGTGTCTTGATGGCCGTGGTGGCCTTTATGTCTCCACGACTGTCAACGATGCCGAAAACAGAGTTAGTGCCACCCAAATCAAGTCCGATGACGTATGGCTTTAATGATTGTGATATCATGATATTGAAAAATTTATGTGATTGTTAACGATGCATGCAAAGGTATCAAAAATCCTGCTGGTGGCAAACTTTTGCCGACAAAATTTGTTTCTTTCGTAAAAAATTAGCAATTTTGCACGCGTTATGCCGTTTCAGTTTCATTTAGACATACTCGACTGGATATTCAAGGGCATGCTCATAGGCATCGTGGCATCGGCTCCGATGGGTCCCGTGGGCGTGTTGTGCATTCAGCGTACGCTCAACAAAGGTCGTTGGTACGGCTTCGTGACCGGTGTGGGAGCCACAGTAAGTGATTTCATCTATGCACTGGTGACGGGTTTCGGCATGAGTTTTGTCATGGATTTGATTAACAACACGCACAACCGGTTTATACTGCAGATTACCGGCAGCGTGATGCTCATGATCTTCGGCATCTACTGTTACCGGTCAGACCCAACCAAGAAAATTCACGTGAGCGGCAAAAAGAAAGGTACGCTGATACACAACGGCGTGACGGCTTTTCTTGTCACATTCTCCAATCCGCTCATCATATTCCTGTTCATGGCTTCTTTCGCACAGTTTGCCTTTGTCATACCCAAGCACCCGCTGCACATGTGCGTGGGCTATTTCAGCATAATATGCGGTGCCCTGTTGTGGTGGTTTGGCCTGACGTGGCTCATCGACAAGGTGCGCAACAAGTTCGACAACAGCAGCATAGTCATCATCAACAAGATAATAGGCAGCATTGTCGTTATTTTCTCATTGATAGTGTTTATCGGTACGGTGTTTAACCTGTCGTTTCATTATTGAGCGCCGGACGGACTTGCATCGGGCGGCAGCCGGCAGGCCGGCCATGACCTTGCCGCCGTAAAACCATGATAACCCATAATAACAAATATGTTCATATCACAGGAATTAAGAAAGAAAAACATTGCCGAATACCTGCTGTACATGTGGCAGGTGGAAGACATCATACGGGCCTATGACTGTAATCTCGGACGTATCCGCCGTGAGTATATCGGCAGATTCGATTATACTGAGGAGCAGAAAGAAGACATGACCGACTGGTACGGCAACCTTGTGAGAATGATGAATCAGGAGGGCTGTCGTGAGAAGGGACATCTGCAGATAAACAAGATAGTCATGCAACAGCTTGTGGAGCTTAACGCACAACTGTTGCAAAGCACCAGATATCCGTTCTACAACAGCGAGTATTATAAGGTGTTGCCGTTTATCGTGGAGCTGCGCAAGCGTGGCGCGTCGGCCGACGAGAATGAAGTGGAGACCTGCTTCAATGCACTTTACGGGGTAATGATGCTCAGGTTGGGGAAGAAGAAAATAAGTCCCGATACCGAACATGCCATAAAAGAAATAACCACTTTCGTCGGCATGCTTTCAGATTATTACATGAAGGACAAGGAAGAGCCGCTTGAGTTCGACTGAATCTGCCGCACACTTCCTTTTTTTATAAGGCATGTCTGCGGGCTTGCGGGCAAGTATGCCCGTCACGGCATGCCGTCATACAAAGAAACAAAAACCTGACTATTTATGAATATACTTGTTACAGGCTGCAACGGACAGCTGGGCAGCGAGATAAGGCTGCTTGAGAAGAATTATCCGCAACATAGCTTTTTCAACACAGACAGAGATGAGCTTGACATTACAGACATGGATGGCGTCAATGCCTTTGTTGACGGTAACGCCGTTGATGGCATAATCAACTGCGCTGCATATACGGCCGTTGACAAAGCCGAGGCTGACAAACAGCTCTGCACGGCACTTAACACCGAGGCGCCGGCTTATCTGGCCGCAGCCGTAGAGAAGCGCGGAGGGTGGATGATACATGTGTCGACCGACTATGTGTTCAACGGCACAAAGCATACACCTTATGTCGAGACCGACACCCCGTGTCCTGACAGTGTTTACGGCAGCACTAAGCTGGCAGGCGAACTGGCCGTGAGCAAATTCTGCAAAAAAACGATGATTATACGCACAGCGTGGCTGTATTCCACGTTCGGAAATAATTTCGTCAAGACTATGATTCGTCTCGGCAGGGAGAAGGAACAGCTCGGTGTAGTGTTCGACCAGATAGGCACACCCACTTATGCCCGCGACCTTGCCGTGGCTGTCATGACTGCCGTAGAGCAGGGAGTGAAGCCCGGAGTGTATCATTTCTCAAACGAGGGCGTGTGCAGCTGGTATGATTTTACTAAGGCCGTTCACCGTATAGCCGGTATCACTTCGTGCAGAGTCAGGCCGTTGCATACCGCCGAATATCCCACGGCGGCCACACGTCCGGCTTACAGTGTGCTTGACAAGACAAAGATAAAGCAGGCTTACGGCATAGACATACCTTATTGGGAAGACAGTCTGCGTGAGTGTATAAAGAGTATGGAGTAAAAGTCTTTACGGCTGTTTGGCCGAATACATGCCAGATGATTTCGGCTGCCGGATAAATTTCTTTTAAACAGATTAAAAATGAACAGTGAGATAGAAAGAAGACGCACCTTTGCCATCATATCACATCCTGATGCCGGAAAGACAACACTTACGGAGAAGTTTCTTCTCTTCGGCGGACAGATACAGGTGGCAGGTGCCGTGAAGAACAATAAGATTCGTAAGACAGCCACGTCTGACTGGATGGACATCGAGAAGCAGAGAGGTATTTCTGTGTCGACGTCGGTAATGGAGTTTGATTATGAAGGATATAAAGTCAATATCCTCGATACCCCCGGCCACCAGGACTTTGCCGAGGATACTTACCGCACACTGACGGCCGTCGACTCGGCCATCATCGTTGTCGACGGTGCAAAAGGCGTTGAGGCTCAGACACGTAAGCTGATGAATGTCTGCCGCATGCGCAATACTCCGGTGATAATATTTATCAACAAGATGGACCGTGAGGGGCGCGATCCTTTCGACTTGCTCGATGAACTTGAGCAGGAACTTGAGATACACGTGCGTCCTCTGTCGTGGCCAATCAATCAGGGTGCAAAGTTTAAGGGTGTGTACAACATATATGAGCAGAAGCTTGACCTGTTCACTCCTGACAAGCAGCGTGTTACAGAGAAGGTGGAAGTTGACATAAACGGCAGCGACCTTGAGGCTCACATCGGTGAAGACGATGCCTCGAAGCTGCGGGAAGACCTCGAACTTGTCGGCGGTGTATATCCCGAGTTCAATGTGGACGATTACCGTAGTGCCGAGGTTGCCCCGGTGTTCTTCGGCAGTGCGCTTAATAACTTCGGTGTGCAGGAACTTCTTAACTGCTTTGTAAAGATAGCACCGAGTCCACGTCCGACAAAGGCCGAAGAGCGCATGGTCACGCCCGACGAGCCAAAGTTTACGGGCTTTATTTTCAAGATAACGGCCAATATCGACCCCAACCACCGTTCCTGCATAGCTTTCTGTAAGGTGTGCAGCGGTAAGTTCGAACGCAATCATCCTTATCTGCATGTGCGTCTTGGCAAGACGGTGCGTTTTTCATCGCCCACGCAGTTTATGGCACAGCGTAAGAGTACTATCGAAGAAGCTTATCCGGGTGACATCGTAGGTCTGCCGGACAATGGTATCTTTAAGATAGGTGATACATTGACCGACGGCGAACAGTTACACTTCCGTGGTTTGCCTTCATTCTCGCCGGAAATGTTCAAGTACATTGAGAATGATGACCCGATGAAAGCGAAACAGCTCGCAAAAGGCATTGACCAGCTTATGGACGAAGGAGTGGCCCAGATGTTTGTAAATCAGTTTAACGGAAGAAAGATAATCGGCACAGTGGGACAGCTTCAGTTTGAGGTCATACAGTATCGTCTTGAAAATGAATATAATGCCAAATGCCGTTGGGAGCCTGTGCATTTGTATAAGGCATGTTGGATTGATTCAGACGATGCGGCCGAGCTTGAGTCGTTCAAGAAGCGTAAATATCAGTATATGGCAAAAGACAAGGACGGACGCGACGTATTCCTTGCCGACTCGGGATATGTCTTGCAGATGGCCCAACAGGATTTCAAACATATCCGTTTCCACTTCACCAGCGAGTTCTGAACCGGCCTAAAACATTCAGGCTTACGAAGGCATGATGCCGCGTAAGCCTGACCTTTTTTGTATTATATGTTACCTTAAAAAACTGTCAGATGTATTCGGCGTTGTCATTTAGCCGGTACGTATCCGCTTTTCATCACTATCTGCTGGCCTTTGGGTGAAAGCAGAAATTTTATAAACGGCTCTACAACGGAAGCTTTGTCGGCGGTGTAATAATAGTAGAGTTCACGTATGATCGGGTAAACGTGCTTGCGTCCCATCTCCATTGTCGGATAAACAAAGTGTTTGTTGTCGTAAGACACTTTGATTGCTTTGACATTCTTGTTGACGTATGCCATTCCGACATAGCCGATGGCTCCACGGGTCTGGCTTACCGATTGTATGACAGCTCCTGTTGCAGGCATTGACAGAACTCCTGCCATGTAGTTCTTCTCATGCAGCACACTTGTTTTGAAGAACTCGTATGTGCCTGATGACGTTTCACGTGAATATACTATTATTTTCAGGTCCGGACCGTATTTTCCGGTGTACAGGTCTTTTACCTGATTCCAGTTTGTCACTTTACCTCTGAAGATATCTTCAAGTTGTGCCCGCGTGAGGTGAGATATGGGATTGTTGGGATTTACGATGACGGCAAGTGCGTCGTAAGCAATCACGGCTTCACGCAGTTGCTTGCCGCTGTTGCTGATTTTTACTCTTTCGTTGAATTTTATCGAACGTGATGCCATTGCGATGTCTGTAGTGCCGTCCATCAGTGCCGATATGCCCACGCCCGAGCCTCCTCCTGTCACCGTCACGCGTGCCTGCGGATACAGTTTCATATATACTTCGGCACCTTCCTGCGATACGGGTAATACCGTGTCGCTGCCTTTTATCTTCTGTGCAGCAACGTTCAGCGCTCCGGCCATGACGAGCGCGATTGTCATAAGTCTTAAAACATTCATATTACAGTCGTTTTGAATTTCTGACGCGAAATAATATTTTCGGATTTTCATTGCGGTTACACACATGTTACATTAGGGTTACAGCGTCCTGACGGCCTTGAGTGTAACATTATTGTAACGTCCGTGTCATATCTTCGTTATGCCGATGCCGTACTTTTGTCTGCGGAAAAAGAAAACAAATAAGTAATTATGAAAAAGATTATCGAGAAGATAGTGACAGGCGTGATAACCTGTAGCGGATTTCTGACCAGCGTGATAATACTGCTGATAGTGCTGTTCCTGTTTTCCGAGGGTTTTGGACTGTTCTCACAGAAAACCATTGAAGACGGCTACGCGCTTGTCGTAAACAAGGACAACCCCGTAGATGAGCTTAACGCCAAGCAGATAAAGGAGATATTCGACGAGGACATCACCAACTGGAAAGAGGTGGGCGGCAACGACAAGAAGATAATGCTCTTCAGGTTTGACGACATGCAGAAGTTCTTCTCGGAAGAAGAACTTGGCAAGAATTACGCCAATGCCGACAAGTGCATAGAACGCCTGGTGAACGAAAACGACAACATCATAGCATTTGTTCCGGAAGGATTTATCAAGAAAGATTTCACAGGCAAACTGCTGGAGGACCATCGCATTTCCGGCAGCGAGGTGTTTTTCGGCGGCGAGTGGTTTCCTACTGCCACGCCTGCTCCCCAGTTCGGCTTCGTGCCACTGGTGTTAGGCACGGTGTGGGTCACGGTGTTTGCCATAATCTTCGCCCTGCCGTTTGGTTTGGCAGTGTCGATATATATGTCTGAGGTGGCATCGGAGAAGATGCGCAAGATACTTAAACCTGTCATCGAGCTGCTCAACGGCATACCGTCAGTAGTTTACGGTTTCTTCGGCCTGATAGTAATCGTACCGTTGCTGCAGGATGTTTTCGGTCTGCCTGTCGGTGAGAGCGGATTGGCCGGTGCAATAGTATTGGCTATAATGGCCCTGCCTACGATCATCACTGTTAGTCAGGATGCCATGCTCAACTGTCCGCGTTCGCAGCGCGAGGCCAGTCTGGCTCTCGGAGCATCTAAATGGCAGACTATATATAAAGTGGTAATGCCTTACTCCATATCCGGTATTACTTCAGCCGTGGTGCTGGGCATCGGCCGTGCTTTCGGTGAGACCATGGCCGTGCTGATGGTTACCGGTAACGCTGCGGTCATACCGCTCTCGATAACCGACCCCTTGCGTACAATACCCGCCACGATAGCCGCAGAGCTGGGTGAGGCTCCTGCAGGTGGTCCTCATTACCAGTCATTGTTCCTGCTGGGTGTTGTGCTGTTCTTCATAACGCTGATTATAAACACGAGCGTGGAATACATTTCGGCAAAGAACAGAAAGTGACGCCGGCATGATGCTTCGCATGGAAGCGGGGCGTGTTTGGACATGCGGTCAAAGATTATTCGGAATAAATATGAATTTAAACAATATAAACAATGGATAGCGAGAAAATATTAAAGGCGGGTAACCACCGCCGCAAGATTGTGGCAGAAAAGATTGCTTTTGGCATCTTCCGCGTGTTGAGCGGAGTGATAGTCACGATATTGTTCATCATCCTTGCCTTTATAATCATTAAGGGCGTGGGTGTGCTGAACTGGGACTTCATCACCACGCCTCCCACAGACGGAATGAAAGGCGGCGGCATCTGGCCGGCCATCGTGGGCACGTTCTACTTGATGATTGGCAGCGCCATCGTTGCTTTCCCTCTCGGAATAATGAGCGGAATATACATGCACGAATATGCGAGGAGCGGGCGTGTGGTGCGCTTCATACGTATGATGACCAACAATCTTGCCGGCATACCTTCCATTGTGTTCGGACTTTTCGGAATGTCGCTTTTCGTCAACTTCTTCGGGTTTGGCGACAGTATCCTTGCAGGCTCGCTTACGCTCGGTCTGCTGGCCATGCCTCTTGTCATCAGAACTACCGAGGAGGCTCTCAAGGCCATACCAAACAGCTTCCGCGAAGGCAGTCTGGCTCTGGGCGCCACCAAGCTGCAGACCATCCGCAAGGTGATACTGCCCATGGCTATGCCCAACATCATTACCGGACTTATTCTGGCTTTGGGCCGCGTATCGGGCGAGACGGCCCCCATACTCTTTACCTGCGCGGCATACTTCCTGCCGCAACTTCCGCACAGCGTGTTCGACCAATGTATGGCTCTGCCTTACCATCTGTATGTGCTGGCCACAAGCGGCACCGACATGGAGAAGCAGATACCGATAGCTTACGGTACGGCACTTGTGCTGGTGATAATAATTCTCTTCGTAAATCTTCTGGCAAACGCACTGCGTAACTATTTCCAGAACAAGCTTAAGACAAATTAAATTTAAAGAATCAATAGGATAGGGGATTTTCCCCGGAAGCCCTGCTGCGGCCTTCCGCCTTACCATAAATAAAACGAAACAACAATATGAGCAAGATTGAAGCAAAGAATGTAGATTTCTACTACGGGTCATTTCATGCCCTGAAGGACATCAACATGAACATAGAGGAAAACGAAGTGGTGGCCTTCATCGGCCCGTCGGGTTGCGGCAAGTCTACCTTTCTGCGTCTGTTCAACCGCATGAACGACCTTATCCCGGGCGCACGTCTCGAGGGTGCAATCAGTATTGACGGGCAGAACATTTATGATCGCTCGGTAAACGTTGACGAGCTGCGCAAGAATGTCGGCATGGTGTTTCAGCGTCCTAATCCTTTTCCGAAGAGCATTTACGAGAATGTGGCTTACGGACTGCGTGTAAACGGTGTAAAAGACGAAGCCTTTATCGCCGAGCGTGTAGAGAAATCGCTTAAAGGTGCGGCGCTTTGGGACGAGGTGAAAGACAAGCTCAAGAAGTCAGCCTACGCTCTTTCCGGCGGACAGCAGCAGCGTCTCTGCATAGCCCGCGCCATGGCCGTGGCACCGTCGGTGCTGTTGATGGACGAGCCTGCGTCTGCGCTTGACCCCATATCTACGGCCAAAGTGGAGGAGCTGATACACGAGATAAAGAAAGATTACACCATTGTCATCGTGACACACAACATGCAGCAGGCCACCCGCGTGAGCGACAAGACAGCCTTTTTCTATCTGGGGCAGCTCATCGAGTATGACAAGACCACCAAGATGTTCACCAACCCGGCCAAAGAGGAGACGCAGAACTACATCACGGGCCGCTTCGGATAATACGTGCTGCAGAATATAAGATAACAAGTTAGGCGACAACTAAAAAAGAAAAACAAAAAACACATACAACTATGGTAAAATTTGTTGATGACGAACTCAAGACGATACGTCAGGAAGTACTCGATATGTGGGCGCTCGTATATGAGCAGATGAAGAACGTGTGCGACGCCATACCGACTGTGGACAAAGACAAGGCATGGGACGTGCTGATACGCGAGAAACGTGTAAATGCGTCGGAACTGAAGCTTGACTGCGACATTGAAGATTTTCTTGTGCTTTATAATCCTGTGGCCGTAGACATGCGCTTTATCATAGCCATGCTGAAAATCAATGCCGACCTGGAGCGCATAGGCGACTTTGCCGAGAACATTGCCCGCTTTATCATCCGCCAAGACGGACAGGCCATTGATGCAGGGCTGCTGTCTGATACGCGCCTGTCAGAGATGTGTTCGGCCGTACTCGACATGCTCATTACGTCACGTCTGGCACTTGAGAAAGAAGACATTTCGATGGCCAACAGCCTGTTTGAGAAAGACAATATAGTAGACGAAATCAATGCCGCCGCCACGCAGGTACTGGCCGGATACATCGCACAGCATCCTGAGAAGGCCGGGTTCTGTCTTGATTTCAAAGGCGTATTCCTGCGTCTCGAGCGTGCCGGAGATCATATCACAAATCTGGCCGAAGAGATAGTTTTCTATATTGACGCCGTTGTGTTGAAGCATTCGGGCAAGAAGAGCAACACCGAACAGGCTCTGTTGCGCAAGATGCAGGAAGGTACCGAATAAAACATACTCTCTGTGATTATGGGGCCGTGCCCCTGTGTATTTGTGATTTAAGGTTTGTCCCGCCTGCGATATAGAGGCATGTCGCAGGCGGGTTACATTTTTTCTGCCATACAGGGGATATTCCTTTGGCATGTCGAAAGGTAAGCTTTGGCCGTCGTAAAGCTTACCTTTTAAACGATAAAAGGTTACCTTTGGCAGGCCGAAAGGTAACCTTTTGTTTTATAACTTAATGCCGCTGTTTTGTTGTGATTTGTTACAAGAACGGTGTAAGAAGGTGAGCAAACCATCCAACAAACTTTTTCCACGGAGAACGCCATTTGTCCCATTTCTCTTCGGTGAGCTTGAATGAAGAAGCCTTGTCCTCTTCAAACATCATGTCAAGCTCTTTTGTGGTGCATGGGTCGATGATCACAGCGTTCTCCTCATAGTCGAAGTTCAGGCTGCGGGCGTTGAGGTTGGCACTGCCAACGGTACAGAAGCGGCCGTCTACGGTGATTGTCTTTGTGTGGTGGAATCCGTCACGGTAAATCCAGACGTCCACGCCGTGGCGCATCAGCTTGTGTACGTTGTAGAACACACAGTCGGGCGTTAGCGGGATGTCACTCTTTTCAGATACCATTATTTCCACTTTCACCCCGCGCTTCACGGCGTTTTTCAGTGCGCGTTTCAGTTTGCGGTTTAGCGTAAGATACGGGTTAATCAGCTTTATGCTGTCTTGGGCATCGTTGATGGCGTCGGTATAAAACTTGCGTATTATGGCATTTGTGGTGCGCGGCTCGCGGTTGATTATGCCCACGGTCTTGCGTCCGGCCGTGGCACATGTGTCAGGTTTCAGCCCGGTGAAGGCAGAAGCGTCGCCGCCGCGGAAATACTGCGGTCCGTCCACGGTTTGTCCCGTAACGCGTTTCCACATCCTTAGGAAGATGCGCTGCAGCGTGTTTACCTCTTCGCCCTCTATCCGGCAGTGCATGTCGCGCCACCGGCCGACTTCTTCCGTGCCTGTGATGTAGTAGTCGGCCACGTTCATTCCTCCGGTGTACGCTATGCAGCCGTCGATTACCACAATCTTGCGGTGGTCACGGTGAAACACGTGGTTTATCCACGGAAAGCGAAGCGGGTCGAACTCGTAAATCTCTATTCCGCGCGAGCGGATGCTGTCGAGGTGGCTGCGCTTCAGAGGACGGTTGTTGGAGTCGTTGCCGAAGCCGTCGAACAGAGCGCGTACCTCCACTCCGTTTGCCGCTCTTTCGGCCAGAAGACCGAAGAGGAGCGATGCTATCGAGTCGTTGCGGAAGTTGAAGTATTCAAGATGGATGCTGTTGCGGGCCTGACGTATGGCGGCAAACATGTCGTCAAATTTTTCCTGTCCGCTTTTCAGCAGAGCCACCGAATTGTTGTCTGAAAAGGTTATGCCCTCCTCCCGCAGCTGGTTTACAATAAGTGAGTCTGATGTCTGGGCAGCTGACGTGGCAGCCATCAGGACAGACACCAGAAGAATGAATAACGTTCTCATAATGAATGGTTACACGGAACACAGTTCAGACCGGCACGGCTCTCTGCCGCCGACTCTTTGCCGGCAGGCCTGAGCCTGCGTGCCGGTTAAGGAATAAGATTATAACATACAGCGGTAATGGTCAACCACTCCGAGCAGCCGTTTGTCTTCGCTGACAATTAGGATTGAGTGTATCTTGTACGTGTTCATCATCTTCTGTATGTCGCTGATTTTGGCCGACGGGAGTGCCGTCTTGGGCTGCCGGGTCATGATGTCGGCCACGGTACGGTTGAAAAATTCCGCCTGCCACTTCTCCATGGCGCGGCGTATGTCTCCGTCGGTTATGATTCCGGCAACACGTCCGTCAGTGACGGCTACTGCCAGTCCCAGCTTGCCCTTGCTTACGTGTATTATGGCTTCGCCCAGATGCATGGTGGGCGGTATTACGGGCAGCTCGTCCGTGCGCATCACGTCTTGTGCGGTGGTGAGCAGACGCTTGCCCAATTCGCCGCCGGGATGAAACTGTGCGAAGTCGCGCGGCTTGAAGTCGCGTACCTGCATCAGTGCCACGGCGAGCGCATCGCCCATAACGAGTGTGGCCGTTGTGCTGCTTGTGGGGGCAAGATTCAGGGGGCACGCCTCTCTGTCTACTTTTACGTGCAGGTGTACCGTGCTGTATTTTGCCAGCAGAGACATGTCGTTACCGCTCATGCCGATGATGGGTATGTTCATGTGAAGCACCATCGGTATGAAGCGCAACAGCTCGTCTGTCTGTCCTGAATAGCTTATGGCCAGCACCACATCGTCTCTTGTCATCACGCCGAGATCGCCGTGGAACACGTCAAGCGGGTTGATGAAGAACGACGGAGTGCCCGTGCTTGACAGCGTGGCGGCTATCTTTGCACCTATGTGTCCGCTTTTCCCCACACCTGTCACTATCACTTTGCCGCGGCAGTGGTACATAAGGCTGACGGCGCGGTCAAAGCTCTCATCGAGCTGTGGCAGCAGCTGCATTACGGCCCGGGCCTCTTCTTTTATGCAACGTTCGGCATATTGGCGTACGCTTGCCGGTTTTTCGTTGGTTTCCGTATTTGTTGTCATCTTACATTATTATACTTTTTACGACATCTTCAAGCCTGTCTAAAGGCAGCATGTTTGGGCCGTCGCTCAGTGCGCTGTCCGGTTGGGGATGCACTTCGAGGAAGTAGCCGGTGGCTCCGAAAGCCCGTGCAGCCAGTGCCATTTGCGGTACAAATCGCCTGTCGCCCGATGTTTTGCCTCCGCCGGCACCGGGGCGCTGCACGGAGTGGGTGCAGTCCATTATCACCGTCGGCACGATGTCGAGCATGTCGGGAATGTTTCTGAAGTCCACCACCAGATTGTTATATCCGTACATGTTGCCGCGCTCGGTCAGCCATACTTCGGCTGCGCCGGCATCCCGCGCCTTTTCCACGGGATACACCATGTCTTTTCCGCTCAGAAACTGGGCTTTCTTTATGTTTACAATGCGCCCGGTACGTGCTGCGGCCACAAGCAAGTCGGTCTGGCGGCACAGAAAGGCCGGTATCTGCAACACGTCTGCCACCTGAGCCGCGGGCTGCGCCTGCCAGCTCTCGTGTATGTCCGTGAGTATGCGCAGGCCGTACTTCTCTTTTATGTCGGCCAGCATTGTCAGGCCTTTGTCGATGCCCGGTCCGCGGAAAGAACTGAGTGACGTGCGATTGGCTTTGTCGAAAGAAGACTTGAAGATAATGTCAACGCCGAATTTTGCGTTAATCTCTGTCAGGCGCCGCGCCACGGTGTCGAGCAGTTGGGCTGATTCTATGACGCATGGGCCGGCAATGAAGACAGGTTTCATTATGTTGTTCTGTTTATATTGTTAAATACTCGTGCAAAGGTATTGAAATAGTCTGATAGCGCAAAATATTTAACACACATTACTTATATGTTGTCAAACTTATTACATATTGTTTGGATATTGTCGGCTTTATGTCTATATTTGCAGCGCCAACATTTGTTTTGGCAGTTGATTGTCTAATTTTAAATAGTAAAAGTGTATGAAAAAGATTCTGATGTCAGTTGTGGCAGCCATGTTTGCCGTATGTGCAAGCGCCCAGGTGTATGTCGGCGGTAATGTCGGCATTGCGAGTGTTGATGCCGGTGGCAGTGATAACGAGACTGTGTACAGCCTGTTGCCGGAAGTAGGTTATAAGTTTAATGACGATTGGGCAGCCGGAGTTATGTTCGGATGGTCAAAGGGTAATCTGTCTAATGCCGGCGGTGATTTGTCAATCTCCGGTCTTACACATACTTTTGAGATAAATCCGTATGCACGTCTGACCGTTATTCATGGCAAACTTATTAATGTTTTTTGTGACGGAGGCTTCGGATACAAGCATTATAACGGTTCGGGCGATAAGTATTCAATCGGTCTGCGCCCCGGAATTGAGCTAAAGCTCGACAGATTCAGCCTTATGGCCCATGTTGGTTTTCTCGGTTATCAGAAATCCGATTTTGACCATGGCGGTGAATCAAGCGTGTGGGGATTAGACTTCGACGGCAGCAATATTTCTCTCGGTATTTATTATAATTTCTGAGAAATACCTGTATGCTATGTCTGAAATAAGATGTGCCATGACTGCTTCAGGCCGTGCTGTGTGCATGCCTTTGCCGGTCGTGGCACATCTTATTTTTTTATATTCCGTTTTTATTGTTTTGTTTTTATATGTTTATATGTTGCACGCCACCGTATGGCACGAGGTGACGGAAACAGTCTTCGGCAGGAAACAGTCCTCCATATATTCCGGCGCATATCAGCACCCCGCCGTGGGCAAATACGGCAACTCTGTTGTAAGGTTTTGTTTTAAGTTCATCCAAAAATGATGACACGCGGGCATACAGTTCGGGAAAACTTTCGCCGCCCGTTGCCGCCAGGTGCATGTAGTCGTCATACCAGAGCTGAAGGTTGGGGTCATCTATTTCGTCAAACTTGCGCATCTCCCATTCCCCCATGTTCATTTCTTTCAGTCTGTCGTCAACATAAGGCTCAGGCCATCCGCAGAATGATGCCAGTTTGCGTGCCCGTGTCAGAGGCGATGAATATACGGCATCGAATGTCAAGCCTTCAAGTCTGCGTTTCGTTTCTGCAGCCTCGGCTTCAAACGTGTCGGCTACCGGCACGTCGCTGAATCCGTAACATGTGCCTTTGGGCACTCCTACACTTGTATGTCTTGCAAGAATTACATCCATATTGTCTGTATATTGTTATATTGAAATGCAGCGCAGAGGTAAAATGACAATTCTACCAGCAGGAACACGGCTCCGCAACAGTCGCCGGTGTATCCGCGCAACCTGCGGAAGATGAACAGGTATAACCCGTAGAACACGACCATCGGCAAAAGCATGAGGCTGTAATAACTGAACAGATGTTGCCGGAACACGGCAAGTAGCACGAACGGCAGCATGCCCTGAACGAGCAAAAGGAAGCCCGACAAGTATCTGAATTTGCTGTAAACGACGTGTGCTTTCGATTCTTCTTCAGTTCTGGCGTATGGTAACATCTGTGTGATGGTTGAGGCAACCATCTTTGAAAACGGGTCGGCTATCATTATCACGAGGCTTCCCACACTTGCGGGGAACACTGTCAGTGTTGCGCACAGCAAGAGGAAATACATCACCAGACCTGCAACGCCGTATGTGCCAATCCTTGAGTCTTTCATTATCCGCAGTATGGCGGCGCGGTTGCGTCCTCCTCCTCCGAAACCGTCAAAGAAGTCGGCCAGACCGTCTTCATGTAAAGCTCCGGTCAGCAGCACACGTGCGGCAACGGCCGTCACCGCACCCACCACCGGTGATATGTATGTATAACCCAGGTAATAGGCGGCCGCCATCACCGTTCCGGTAAGCCATCCCGTGAGCGGCCAGTATTCAACTACTCGCCGGTAACATTCGCTCGGCGGGCTGTGCATCTTCCATACAGGCAGTCTCGTGAAGAATATGAAGGCCGCCAGCGGATAGTCATACCATTTAGAAGTATTTAGTGATATGCGCATTGTCGAAAGTGTTCATCTGTGTCATCATTCTTACGGCACTGTCGACTATCGGGAAGGCACATAAAGCACCGGTACCCTCGCCGAGACGCATGTTCAGGCGGAGCAGCGGTTGGGCGTTGAGCATGCGCAGCATCATGGCATGGCCGTGTTCATCTCCCTCGTGACAGAATACCAGATAGTCGTATGTGTCCGGATTTATCATGGCTGCAGCAAGGGCGCAGGCAGTCATTATGAATCCGTCGACAAGTATTATCATGCCCAATTCGGCAGCACGAAGCATTGCACCCGTGGCAGCCACCATCTCAAAACCTCCGAAGTAGGCCAATATCGGCTCAATGCTGTCTTCTTCTTTGCTGTGAGTCAGATATCTGGCAAAGGCTATGCTCAGTACATTCTCCTTGTTGTCCATGCCTTTGTCATCAAGCCCCGAGCCTGCTCCGATGCAGTCTTTCAGAGGAAAGTCGCCGAGTAACATCATCCACAAGCTGGCAGCAGAGGTGTTGGCCACGCCCATTTCGCCCATGGATATGACGTTGCAGCCTTCGTTATATGCTTTTTCCGCAAATTCTTCTCCTACTGCAATGGCCCGTTCAAACTGTTCTGTCGTCATGGCCGGACCTTCAAAAAAGTCGGCTGTGCCGTATGCTATCTTTCTGTTGTAAATGTCTTCATATTCTGTCAGGTCATGGTCAACGCCTACATCTATCAGCATGAGTCTGAACCCGTGCTGCCTGCAGAACATGTTCACTGCGCCTCCGCCTTTGGTGAAGTTAATCATCTGTTGCCAAGTGACTTCACGTGGTGAAGCACTTACTCCATGTTGGCAGATGCCGTGGTCGCCGCCAAACAGCAGATGGCAGGGGTGAGACAGTTTTGGCTCGAGCGTGTGCTGTATCAGGCATATTTGCATGGCAAGACTCTCAAGGCGTCCCAATGAGCCTTTAGGCTTGTTAAGATTGTCGATACGTTCTTGGATAACCGGCCTTAACTTTTCGTCAGCCGGCTTGATGTTGTAGTTTCTCATAATATGTAATATAAAACATTTATAAATGTTCGCTTAGTGCTTTATCAAGACTTTATCTTGACAGGTATGCCGCTGACCATGAGATAAACTTCATCGGCACGTCGTGCCACATATTGGTTGACACGCCCGAGAAGGTCGGTAAACTTGTTCTGCAATATGCTGTCGCTTATTCCTCCGCAACCTATTTCGTTGGTGACGAAGATGAATTTTGCATCGCGTGCCACAACAGCCTCAAACTCTTCGGTTATCAGGTTGTATATTTTCTTCAGTGTGCCGTCGTTTTCAAAGTCTTTCTCTGCCGCCAGATAGTTTGTTACCCATAGCGTGATGCAGTCGAACACCACAACTCTTCCTGTCAAATCATACTTTTTCGGACTCAGTTCTTCTTCTATTGTGGTCCAGCACGGACCTCTTCGTTCCTGATGTCGGCGTATGCGTTCCTCAAAGTCTTTGTCCCACTTGTGCGCCGTGGCCATGTATACCGGCTTGTCGGTCATGGTGAGTGCCAGCTGTTCGGCAAAGCTTGATTTACCAGACCGCTGGCCTCCTGTTATCAGAATGATTTGTCCCATACATTTAATATCATGGTGTAATGCTTATTCGTCCCACTCTCCGCTTACAATATCGGCCATGAGCAGGATGTCAGTGTCGCTTATGTTGTGGTCGGCCAGGATATCCCTGTCGTTATTGAACTCATCGGTCAGATTGCCGCCTTTGTCTGCATGGTTGTCTGTTCCGGTAAACTTCTTGAACATTTTCACGGCATTGCCGATGTCACCTTTAAACCATTGACAGTAACCTGCGTTGAGCCAGTCGCCCGTTTCGGCGTCATCGCTTTTCAGCAGACGGTTGTATGCTTTTTCCGCTTGCTCATATTTATCAAGTCCGAGCAAAGTCCATGCCAGCACACGTGTCACCGGCATCGAGTCGGGATGTTCGATGTCGAGTTTGTACAGCAGGTTTACGGCCTCATTGTATTTCTTTGCTTTTGACAGAGCGGTGCAATAGTTCAGTGCCGTGGTGACGCTGCCGGGGTCAGCGTCATACAGCCGTCCGTAACAGTCGGCTGACTGTACATAGTCGCCGCACTCGAAACATGAGCGTGCCAGCAGAGCCGTTGCACGTCTGTTGTCAGGCTCCAGGCCGGTCAGAATTTTCAGATACCCGGCAGCCTTGTTATAGTCGTGCGTGAAGTCAAGTTCATACAGGCCGTGTATCAACAGACTTTTCGGATCGTTTTTGTCACATTCATATTCAGCCATGATGTTTTTCAGGGCTGTTTTGTTCTTGTGCTTTATCATGAAATAGCACAGGTCAGGATATGCAAGACTCATCTTCGTGCCGTTGAACATCTTGTCTGCCACGAAAGTAAAGCGGTTGACATCAAACGGGTTTACGAGCTGTGCGCGTTGGGGATACAGCCTGAAGAAACGGTACATGTCCTGAAGAATCATTCGGCGAATGTATGTTGCGCTTTTCTGTTCCTCGTTGCTTATGGTCTGTCCGAGGGCTTCTTTAGAATTGAACATTTCCCTCATGCCTGCGGGCAGGTGTGATATAACCGAGGCCACGGCAAGCGTAAACGAATATTTGTCGCTGTCGCAGAACGGTCCGTTTTCGAGAATGGTTGACAGCAGCGGTGTGTCTTTTAGCTTGTCGGCAGTCTCGGTGATGCCGGGATGTTCGATGAAAAACGGGCAGAACCAATTGGCTGCCGTGTAGAAGAAAGGGAAACGTTTCATTTGCGAGAAGCCTCCGAAGTATATGTCGGAGCCGGCCTTCTGCATGTTCATCATCTTGGCAAAGCTCTCTTCCATTTTTTCCATTGTGCGTTCAGAGGCTCCCGGGTCGAACACGTCTTGCATGGGGTCTTCTTCTTTCTCGCTTATGCCAAACCGGGTGATTCTCAGATTGTTGTTTTTCATCAGGTCCGGCATTATGTCGCGCTGAATCTTGTTGGTGTCTTCTTCGGCGTTCATGCAGTATATCATTTGCTTCTGCAGTTCGGCCAGCTCGTTTCTGACATCGTCGTTTTCGGTGATTCCGGCTACTTTTGCTTTTATTTCATCGGTAACTGATGAGCCTGACGGTAACGCGAACACCCAGCCTACGAGGGCCTTCTGTTTTATTTTCTCGTCACCGGTTTCAAGATATATGTCTATCAGGACTGATGTCTTGACAGCGTCCGGATTGTTCATCGCTGCTATTGTGACGGCGCTTGTTATCAGCTGGGCGTCGTTCGTGTCGGTTGTGGGCGACAATATGATTTCTTTGTAAAAGTTTCTGTCGGCATCGTTCCACAGTTCTGATACTATGATATGTCCGAACAGGGCCTGCATGAAAGCGTAATGCCGGCTGTATATGTTGCGGCTCTTTTCTGTTTTGGCAGGCTCAATCTCAAGACTCAGCATTGCTGCGTCGGCCACGAAGTTTTCGAGTTCAGACTTTATTTCTTCGCGGCTGAAGTTACGGCCGGCAGACTGGCGTGCCGCTTCTGTGAAGAAAGGCACCGTGCGTGTCTTGTGTGCGGTGATGATGTTGCGTGTCAGCCGTGACATTTTATATATAAGGTTGTCATATATATTGCCGCGCTGCGGGTCGTTGAATCCGCGTTTCATGTAGCCGAGCATCAGTCTGTAGTCGCGCTCGATGCTGTTCAGTTCTTCGTCATATTCGGGTGTGGGGCGGGTTGCCGCAAACCTGTGCATCGTGCTGATGGCCGTGCCCAGCTTCTTATGGCTGAGTATGTCGAGTATGTTATTTAATGTCTTAAGGTCTTTATTTTCCATAATCACTTGTTTTTGAGCCATTTGTCAGCCGTTTCGATGTCTTGTTTGCGTGGTGCCTTCGCATGTTCGTATCTCATCTTCGGCAGGGCGTTGAGCGTCTTGTCGTCTATTTTGTAATATTTTTTCAGTATGTCGGCATAGTGTTTCAGTCCGTTTTTGTTGATGGAGTCACATGCGGCGTTATATCCGTCGATGAACGTTTGTATCTGTATTTTTCTGTTTTTGTCGCCGGTCACTTTGCCGTTGAATGCTATCACGCCGAAATGCATGTCTTTTTTCCTGCTGTCCATCAGTACCGGATTTTTATACAGACGTGCAGTCGTGGCCTGCGGCTCGGTCAGCAGCATGGCGTCCATCTCGTTGTTGAGCAGCATGTGCAGTCTTATGCCGACATCGTTGATTTGCACCTTGAAGACCTCTTCCGGTTTCAGCCGGGCACTGTCGACGGCGAGGTCGGCCAGCAGGTCGGTGGCCGAATAACGTGTCATGGCCACCATTTTGTCGCTCAGCTGGTTTATGCGCCTGATTCGTGCCATGCGGTTGCTTATCAGCTGCCAGTATGAATTTGTGGCCGCCACATATTCTATGTCGTATCCTTTCTTTCGCATGTGTTGCCCGCGCACAATGTCGGTGGCGTTGCCTTCGATGCGTCCGCGTTTCAGGGCCTCGTCACAGTCTATCTGTGACATATACGTGCGCAGCCTTATGTCGGCTTTGGCCGTGTCGAACAGTTGCCGTTCTTTGGCCACATATATAGGCAGACAGTCGAGTGTAGGAAGCACGCCCACCTTCAGCGCCATAGAGTCTTCTCTGGCCAGGCGCTGCTGTTCGGCCTGTGTCTGCTTCTTTATCTCGTCATACGACGGACCGCAGGCGGCAAGCGCGGCTGATGCCAATAAGATAAAGGTTGTGCGTATTATGGATTTCATGTTGTAGCGATTGAAAAAAGGCAACCCGGCGTTAAAACACACGAGTCGCCCTTCCGGTTTATTTAATGTGCGATATTAGTCATTCGCTTCAATGTTGGTGCAAAGTTAATGATTTATTTTGTAACACAAAAAATTATTGCTAATTTTGTGGAACAAAATAAGCCGATGCCTGTAAATACACCTCCGGCGGCCGTCAGCAATGATGCTTGCTGCCGGCGTTGCGGCGTGGTGTTGCGGGGCGTTTTGCAAAAGCTTATCTTTTAGGCTGCAAAAGGTAAGCTTTTACCGACCAAAAGGTAAGCTTTTGCAGCCTAAAAGATAAGCTTTTGCAAAACTGCTTTTTACGGGCGTCTGCTTTATGTGCAGACATGCGCTTTTTTATGAATGTTTCGTTGTGATTTTATGGCTAAAGACAAGATAGCATACGTCTGCTCGAACTGCGGGCAGGAGACGGCAAAATGGGTCGGCAAGTGTCCTGGTTGCGGGCAGTGGAACACGTTTAAGGAAATCAGGGTGGCGCCGGAAAAGGCCGTGCCTGCTGCGATGTCGGCAGGCAACAGGCTGCGTTCTGAAAATGTGCGGCCCGTGCGTCTGAGTGAGATTTCGCTGAAAGACGAGCCGCGCATCGACATGCACGACGCCGAGCTTAACCGCGTGCTGGGCGGCGGACTGGTGCCGGGATCGATAGTGTTGCTGGGCGGCGAGCCGGGCATAGGCAAGAGTACGCTCACACTGCAGACCATACTGGGGATGTCGGAGCGCAGGATTCTTTATGTAAGCGGCGAGGAGAGCGCGCACCAGTTGAAGATGAGGGCCGAGCGCATAGCTCACGGTCAGTCGGACAACTGCATGATTCTGTGCGACACGTCGCTCGAAAGCATCTTCACTCATGTCAAGGAGATACGGCCCGAACTGCTTGTGGTAGACTCGATACAGACCATAAGCACCGAGAGTGTCGACAGTTCGCCGGGCAGTGTGGCTCAGGTGCGCGAGTGTGCGTCGGCGCTGCTGCGTTTTGCCAAGTCGGGAGGAGTGCCGGTGATATTGATAGGCCATATAAATAAGGAGGGCACGCTGGCAGGTCCCAAGGTGCTTGAGCATATTGTTGACACGGTGGTGCGTTTCGAGGGTGACTGCCATTACATGTACAGGATATTGCGCTCGGTGAAAAACCGTTTCGGCAGTACTTCCGAACTGGGTATATACGAGATGCGACAGGACGGACTGCGGCCGGTGTCAAATCCGTCGGAACTTCTGCTGAGCCGTGAGCATGAAGGACTTAGCGGCATTGCCGTGTCGTCGGCCATTGAGGGTGTGAGGCCGTTTCTCGTGGAGACGCAGGCGTTGGTGTCGTCGGCCGCTTACGGCACTCCCCAGCGCAGTGCCACGGGTTTTGACCAGCGCCGTCTTAACATGCTGCTTGCCGTGCTTGAGAAGCGTGTCGGTTTCAAGCTGATGCAGAAAGACGTGTTTCTCAACATTGCCGGAGGCCTGCGTGTCACCGACACGGCGATGGACCTGAGCGTCATTGCGGCGGTTCTTTCGAGCAATGTTGATACGGCGATAGAGGACGGATGGTGTATGGCGGGCGAAGTAGGACTTAGCGGCGAGGTGCGCCCCGTCGACCGTATAGGCATGCGTGTGGCCGAGGCCGCCAAGTTGGGCTTCACCCACATGATTGTGCCTGCCGGTAACATGAAGGGGTTTGACCGCTCGAAATGCGGCATGGAGATAGTGTCTGTGCGTAAGGTAGAGGAGGCTCTCAGGGCCTTGTTCGGCTAATCGCAGGTATGACGGTTAGCCGAACAAAGCTTGGTTACAGCAGTTCTCCCCAGGAATAGCTGCCGGGTTTGAGTATTATTTCCGTTGTGCCGTTGGTCATGCCCACAATGCCGGGTGCATACTCGTGTGTCAGTATGAAGCTGTTAAGTTCCAGTCTGCTTATGGTGGCGTAGGCAGTGGCTCCGCCTTCTATTATCAGGAGGTCGGGCGTATGTGCGGCAGCGGTCTGTCTTGCGGCCTCGGCCATGACGTGTCTGAGCCGTGCGGCGATTGCCGGACCTGCGTTCTCCCTGCGGCCTACGTTTATGGCCAGAGATTTGTGTCTTAGGTACAGGGCGGGCAGTGATGCGAGCCAACTGTCGGCTGGAGCGCCGTTGAACACATCGTGTGGCACGGTAGTCTCGTATGTTCCTGAACGTCGGGCAAACAGTGTGCCGGCTATGCTTTCGCTCTGTGTGCTGCCACACAGAATGATGGAATATTCTTTCGGCGTTATCTTGCCGTGTTTTTCATGTTTGTTTTTTGTGTACGGATATTCTTTTTTTAAGAAAGCGTTGAAGAAATCCACACCGCCGGCAAGCAGATAATTTTCGCCGGCTTTGCTGAGTTGCAGGTTTATTTCGTCAGAGTTTGTTGCTTCGGCCGCATATATGTGCCGTCCGGTACCGGAATTTGGCATGCCGTCAACGGTGAGCATTTCAACGTTACCGCCAAGAATGTCGCAAACTGAAGCCGAACGGACCGGGAACTCGGGGTCGTCTCTGAACGGCGTGCGGTCAATCGGCACGCCGTTTACGTAATAGATTCCGTCCTTTATTGTTCTTCCTCTCGACGGATTTTGCGGCAGCAGCATGGTGGCGGATATTCCGAGTGCCTCTGTCAGGGCGTTGATTTCGGCCGTAACATGTCCTCTAAGCACAGAGTCGGTTTTCTTGAAGATTGGTCCGCCTGTGTTTTTTAGACATGATGCTATCTGCCGAACGGTGTTGACAGCATCATCCTCGCTGCCCGACCGCATGTCAGTGGCTATTACCCACACATCGGCGCATACCGGACAGTCGGCACAGCCTACGGTAAGCACGGTGTTGAGACCATGACTGAGGGCTGCGCCGGCTATTTCGGCTGCTCCTGTAATGTCGTCGGCAATGACGGTTGTCATGACTTGCGGTTTTTGTTCAGGGCCATTCGTGCGGCATAGTCTATTGACAGCAGCATGGCCTCGGGGCTGGCCACACCTTTCCCGGCCACGTCGAATGCCGTGCCGTGGTCTACCGACACTCTTATTATGGGCAGTCCGAGAGTTATGTTAACACCCTTTGTACTTTCCATCTTGCCTGTCTCCTTGTTCCAGTTAAAGCCGACAACCTTGAAGGGTATGTGTCCCTGGTCATGATACATTGCCACGCATCCGTCGTACTTTCCGCATTTCGCTTTGGCAAAGAGTGTGTCGGGAGGCACCGGGCCGTCGACGTCGTAGCCTTTTGCCCGCAGTGCTTCCACCGCAGGTATTATCTCTTCTTTCTCTTCGCTGCCGAACAGACCGTTGTCGCTGGCATGCGGATTGAGTCCGGCTATGCCTATGTGCGGGCGCTCTATGCCGAACTGCCGGCAGGCGTCGGTTATCAGTTCGGCAACGTCTATTATGCGTTGCTTTTTCACAAGGTCGCAAGCCTGGCGCAGGGAGACATGAGTGGATACATGAATCACCCGCATGAAGTCGTCTGCCAGCAGCATGGCGTATTTCTTTGTGTCGGTGTAGCGGGCATAAATCTCGGTGTGTCCGTCGAAGTGATGGCCGGCCAGATTAAGGGCTTCTTTATTCAATGGAGCGGTCACTGTGGCGTCAACGTCATTGTTCATGGCCAGTTCAATGGCTTTCACAACGGCCTTGAAAGCCGCGTCGCCACACTGTGCGGCCACTTCGCCCTGTCTGAAAGTATCCATGTCGATGCAGTGCAGGTCGTAAACGTCTATTGTTCCGTATTCAAAACGGGCATCGTTCACGTTGCTTATGGCGTTTACCTTCAGGTCGGAGTCAAGCTGCCGTATGGCAAGTTGCATTACGGCGGCGTCGCCGGTCACCATGGGGCGGCATTTGTCGTATGTCTCTTTCAGGCTCAGCGCCTTGACCACGATTTCGGGCCCTATGCCGGCCGGGTCGCCCATCGTTATTGCGATTATCGGTTTATCTGTCATTGTTATGTGTCTTATGTGTGAATTTGAGATGAGGACAGTGCCGTGTGCTGTGTGTCAGAACAGGCTTTCGTAAATGCTTCTGGCATCGCTCTCGGTCACTTCGCGCGGGTTGTTTTTCAGCAGGCGCTGCACGTCCATCGCAGCCTTTGCCATGTGATCGACGGCTGAACGGGGTATGCCTATCTCGGTCAGTGTGGTGGGTATGTGGCATTGTTTCGACAGCGAGCTGACAAACTCCACGCCCTTCATGGCTGTCTCTTCTTCGTTGTGTCCCGGCTCCACGCCGCAGGCTATGGCCACTTCTGCATATCGCCTTATACAGGCAGGGCAGTTGAAGCGCATCACAGAGGGCAGGAGTATGGCGTTAGACAGTCCGTGAGAGATATGGTATTCGCCTCCCAATGGGTATGACAGGGCGTGAACGGCCGCGGTGTTGACCGGACCGAGGCACATACCTCCATACATGCTTCCTGCCGCGAGTGCCTCACGTGCTTCGGCATCGCTGCCGTCGGCTACGGCTTTAGCCAGATTGCGTGCTATCAGGACTATGCCTTTCAGGGCGAACGTGTCTACCATTGGGTGGGCAAACTTGTTGGTGTAAGCCTCTATGCAGTGAGTGAGGGCATCCATTCCGGTCTCGGCCGTTATCCTGGCAGGCACTGTCCATGTAAGTTTCGGGTCTATGTATGCGGCATCGGCAACGAGGTAGGGGCTGACCACGCCTTTCTTCAGTGCGTCGCGCTCGTCAAGAAGTATGGCGTTGGGCGACATTTCGCTGCCGGTGCCTGCTGTTGTCGGGGCGCAGGCAAACCACTTGCCGCGGCGTCTGATCAAGTCTGTGCCGAAGAGGTCTTCTATCTGCTGGCTGCTGCCGAGCAGGGTGGCCGTCAGCTTGGTAAGGTCGAGAATGCTGCCTCCGCCGATACCGATGAAGCTGTCGGCACCGAAACATTCAGCTTCGGCGAGCATGGCCTTAAAGTCTGTTATCGACGGCTCGTTGTGTATCTTTTCATAAAATGTCACGGTTACGCCTTCGGCCTGAAGCCGCTCTACTATGTCTGTAATCATCGGGCGTATCACGGGCATGGTGACGATGAACAGCTTTTTGTATCCGAGTTTGATATAGTCATCGGCGAACCGGCTTATGCAGCCTGTGCCGAACACCGTTTTTTGCGGTTGTAAAAGAGTGATGTTTCTTGTTTGCATAGTTTCTTTTTTTATAAGAAGTTAAAGAAGTTATCACTCGCTTCGCTCGTTATAAGTTAAAGCCAGGTATCTTGTCAGGTGTCATT
>CALNFG010000008.1 GCA_939792625.1 uncultured Prevotella sp. | reverse complement strand
GAATATATATATATCGAAAAACATCCGCAGGCTTTATGCCGAGGCAAGCGGCGTAAACAACATTGAATATATGCCTTGCGATTTACGCCTGTGACCTGTGAGACTCATAAAAAAGAAAGGCGCATGCCCCCTCTCTCAGGGCATGCGCCGAAAAAAGAAATATAATAATTATGAAGTGAGTATTATCAATGCTTGATCATAATCTTGAACGCCTTGTGCGTGCCGCGTGCGTTTACATCAAGCACGTATATGCCTTCGGTCAGGTTGCTCACATCCATTGTGTTGCTCTGACGTGCCGTGTCTATGCGGCGCACCACGCGTCCCTGCATGTCGACAAGCGTGAGAGTGGTTGCCACCTCGTCTGAGCCGAACGGCATGTCTATGTGCAGCTCGTCAGCTACGGGGTTGGGATAAACCGATGCCTTTGTCTGCTCAACGGTCTTACTTTCGATTGATGTTCCTATGTCCTGAAGGTCTATCACATAGCCGAGTACTTCATCACCACGCATACCAAAACCTGTGATGTAACGTCCGTTGGGCGACATGTCATAGGCTGACATGATGTAAAAATCGCCGAGGTCGGCTCCGAGTACATTCTCGACATAATCCTGAAGCAGTACAACGCCGTCTTCCTTTGTGTACAGCCATGCGCCCGAATTGAGTCCCTGCCAACCTATGGCCTTTTCGCCATTGTTACTTACGGCTGCGACACCACCTCCTACGGCTTCTTCAAATAATTCCTTATAGCCTGTCTCCTCGCTCCAAAGCCAGGGACTGCCAAATGCCGTAAGCTCGCCTCCGTCGCCGCCAATCCATTTGCCGTCAGGAGATACCGAACGTGCCGTGCCCACAAGTTCGGCCATGCACACGCTCTTATCGTTATAATCTATGTCGTCCTCATTTTTAGTCATGTCCTTCAACATCATCTTCTGCGTGTAGCTGCCATCTGAGTTCTTAATCCAGACTGTTCCGTAACGCGGACCAAATATATCCTGCCAACCTACGATGACACTGGCATCATAACTTGCACCCTGTGCATGGCTTGCCCTGTTTATGTCGGCAAACTTGCTGCCGAGATCGATACACTCTTCTGTCGTCATAGCCGATGCATGGCTCTGCACGGTGTTTGTCGGTGCATACATGTTATATATTCCGCCGACTACGGTCTTGCCGTCGCCCGAGAACTGCCACGGCGACGATGCCGCTTCGCCGCTCATGTAACCCAAAGTTGCCAATGGCGTCCATTCGCCTTTCTCAATATCATAAACACCGGCCAGATAACCTTTAGCCGTAGCTTTGTCCGCCTTGTTATACACACGGCCTTCTCCGGTCATGATGTTGCAAACGCCACTGTGATAGTCAACGACTGTGTAATTGTTGTCGGCATATTCGCTGTCAACTTCAACTTGTTCGAACTTTTCACCATTGTCTGTAGACTTGAACACGTTGCCGTTTGTGCCAACCACAAATATTACATCACCGTTCCATGCTGCATCGTTCCAAGCTACGGCATCTGCCAACGGATTAATACCTGCAGGCATCACTTCTGTTTCCGTCCATGTCTCGCCGCCGTCTTTCGTTATATATACAACACCGTCAGACGTGACTATGCCTTTTTGCGCGTCGGCGAACTTTATGCGGTAAAGCGAGGCATTGTCTTTGGTTGCAAAAACGTCTGTCCATGTCTTTCCATAATCGGCCGATTTCTGTATGTGTCCATTCTCCGTTACCATGAAGAATGTCTCGCCGGCATGACCTATGTGCGCGGGCTCTCCGCTTATCTCAGTAACTTTAGTGAAGGTGTCGCCCTCGTCCTCAGTGCGCCATACGGCGTATGAGCCGTCGGCGTATCTAACTCCGATTACTCCGTATTTTGCCGTTTCGGTGGTTAAACTGCCATCCACATTCGTTTTATACATGAAGTCCATGGCCTTGTAAACATCCACAACAGCCTCATCGCCTTCAGGTTGCAGGTCGATTGCTTCCCATTGTGTCCCCCTGTTCTGAGAAAAATACAACTCACCGTTATTTCCTCCCGTCAGATATTGCCAGTTAGACAACGGCGCAAAAGTCTGAAGGTTGCCGGGCGTAACACTGCTGTACATTCCGTCATCACCCTTTTTCGTGAAAACAATGTCGCTGTTCCATGAAACACCTTTGTTGGCTGATTTTAAGAGAAGTCCGCTATTTCCGTCGGCAGAAGAGCCGATTGTGAAAAGGTAATAATCGTTTATATAAAAAATGTCGTTATAGAAATAAATCTTGTCAGAAAGGTCACTTCTCACCCATGTGCTGACCAGCGGAATACTGTCGTAAGGCATAGGAGCCGTTACAAATTTACCGTCACCTGAGAAACGGGCTACGCCGCCGATAACCTGACCTGCGGAAATACCACCGATTTCAGTAACGGCATTCGCGCCGCTGCCAGCCTTGGAATCCCAAAGAAGGATTGGCATATTCTGGTCTTGCGAACCTACAACGACGCCTTCGTTGTTTACTCCGGTAGGATCGAATCTGAAGTCTGTGATGTAAACCTGTGCCGACATTGTGCCTGCCGTCATAAGGCCGAGCATAGATAGTAACGTCTTTTTTTTCATGTCTGTAAGTTTTTTAGGTTTGTAAAAAATCTGTTTGCTCACGTTGAGTCTCAATGAAACTTCGCCGGCAAATGTACTCATAATCAGATATTTTTGCAAACCCAACAGTTCACGATTCATGAATCGTGAACTATTTTCATGAATCGTGAACTGTTTTTGAGGCTCCTGCCTGCTCTTCCAATGCCATTTTCTGATAAAGCGACGGCGTCATGCCCGTAACACGCTTGAAAACGTTGATGAACGTGCCGTAAGCTCCGAAGCCCACGCTCTCGCCGATGCTGCGTATTGTGTAACTTCCGCAATACTTGGGATCTGACAGCCGGGTACAGGCGAGCCTTATGCGGTATTCGTTGATGTAGTTGCTGAAATTCTTGTTGTACACGGCGTTTATCGTCTGCGACACGTAGTTGCTGTTTGAACTGACAAGCCCGGCCAGCATGTCGAGCGAGAAGTCGGGCCTGCAGAACTCCTCGCTGTTGTCCATCACTTCGGTAATGGCTTCGGCCAGCTTTTCACGCTGTCCGTCGTTCAGACTGCTTCCCTTATACCTGCTTTCGGCGTCAGCCCGGGGTGTGTCTTCCGGTCGGACGTCTGCCTTCAAGCTCTCACCGTCCGCGCTGTCGTGTTCAAGCCGTGCCCTGAGCGTGGTTATCTCGTCGGTCTGCCGCTTCTGCATGGCTTTGGCCGTACGGTCGTTGTCGGCAAGCTGTCTGTTCAGCTGATACAGGCTGCGGTAACTTTCGGCGAGTTGCCGCTTCTGCCTGTACACATAGAGCAGCAGCAGGGATACAATAATGATTACGGTCATCGTGCATACGATGATGAGCCGCTGCCGCTTTATCACCTGCGCCCTGCGCTCCTTGTCCTGATTAAGCAGGGCTATGTCACGCTCCACTTTCTCTATTTCGTACATGAACTGCTGGTTTTTGGCCATGTCGAACTCGCGGATGTTGAACACCGAGTCTTTGATGTCAACATATAAGGATTTCAGCCTGAGGGCCTTGCCGGTATCGCCGCGGCGGGCATATATGTCTGACAGCTGTTTGTAAGTGTTGACGAACATGTGTGTCAGTCCGCTGCTTTCGGCCAGCGTCTTACAACGGTCGGCATATTCAAGGGCCGAACTGATGTTGCCCATTTTTTCGTAAATCTCATACGCTTCCTTATAAGCCGAACACTCATAGCGCGGGTCGATGCCGGCTGTATCGGCATAGGCGGCAAGGCGCTTAAACTCTTCAACGGCCCGGCCGAGCCGTCCCTCGGCCTTTACGAGCAGCGCATGAGTGTAACCGTCCATGAATTTTGTTATTTTGGTTACCTTATGCGGCGTTTTTCCGGCTTTGTCGTAATACTGTCGTGCGGTGGCCGGATCATTTATATATATGTATGCTCCGATGAGATTCTGGTATATCTTGTAAAGGGTCTCGTTGTCGTTTGCGGCTTCTCCCTCTTTTATGCCGGCCTTGTAAAGATATATTCCCTTCTCATAGTCCTGAAACATGCAATGCACGTTGCCCATGTTCTTGTACAGCACGGCCACATGGGGCTTTGCGGCATCGGCCTCGCCTGCTTTAAGTCCTTCCACGTAAAACATCTGGGCTTTTGAGTAGTTGCCGCTGTCGTAATATACATTGCCGGCTTTCAGGTGTGCTGCCACCCTTGTGCGGACTTCTTCGGCCGTAAGCGGCGAGCCTGTCCTGTTGCACACCATTATGTACATCACCAGCGCCTTCTCGGAGTCGCCGGCGGCAAGATACTTGTCGCCGGCGGCGATTATCCTGCCTGACGGCCAGTCGGAGCATCTGCTGATAAGCTTGTCATACTTGTTCTCTTTTGCCGCCTGTGCCACGGTTGACAGAGTAAAGAATATTATTGACAGAAATATTTTCAGATATGTTGACATGGTTTTACTGAAGCTTTATATTTTCGTGCGAAGATAAAACAAACGGATGCGACACAAACTTGCGAACCGAGTGCCGTAAGCTGTTTTTCTGAGGCAAAAATAACAAAAAATATTATACGAAGTGTAACGGTAACAAAATTCTTACAAAATATGTACCAAAACTTACGGCCGTGACGACAGTAAGGCTGCATGATTTTCTTGTCCTGAGTTTGTTCTTTCAACAAAAACGGCTAACTTTGCATCAACGTAACGACGTATGTCGTCATTGTCTTAATCTTTCAAATATCAGTGAACAATGGATTACTATGCTTTAATCGACAAGTACTACGGTGATAATGCGGAACTGCGCGACATCCTTGTGCGCCACAGCACGGCAGTGGCTAACAAGGCGCTGGCCATAGCCGACGCCCACCCGGAGCTGAGGCTTGACCGCCGTTTCCTGCTTGAGGCGGCAATGCTGCATGACATCGGGATAATAAGGACAGATGCTCCCGACATAAAATGTTTCGGCACAGAGCCTTACATACGTCACGGCGTGATAGGTGCCGAGATGATGCGTGCCGAGGGTTATCCGCGCCATGCCCGTGTGTGCGAGCGGCATACGGGAGCCGGTCTGTCACAGAAAGAGATAGAAAGACAGGGACTGCCTCTGCCCCACACTGACCTGCTGCCGGAAACTCCGGAGGAACAGGTCGTATGTTATGCCGACAAGTTCTTTTCAAAGACGAGGCTCGACACAGAAAAGACCATTGCACAAGCCGAACGGAGTGTGGCCAAGCATGGTGAAGAGGGACTGCGGCGATTTAAGGAAATGGAGAAACGATTTTTTTAATTCATAATTCACAATTCATAATTCACAATTGGGCTTCTTACCGCTCATGAACGAAACAGGTTCAGCAGCCCAATTGTGAATTATGAATTGTGAATTATGAATTATGAATTAATTTATATTTTCTGCTGCCAAGCCCTATTTTTTCCGCATGGGCAAGACAAGATTTGTATTCGGTGTTAGGATTGGTGTTGCCGAAGTGGTCATGCTTGTCACAGAAGTGTGGCGACGACATGTTGTCAGACAGCTGGCTGCCCGGCAGCGGCATCTGCCTGAGACAGGCGTCAACACAGGCCTGGTCGAGAGCCAGGGGGTCAAACGATGCGAACATGCCGACATCGGGTATTATCGGAGCATCGTTGCCCGCATGACAGTCACATGTGGGTGAAACGTCGCATATCAGCGAGATGTGGAAGTTCGGTCTCCCGTCGATAACGGCTTTTGTATATTCGGCCATACGGCAGTTCAGTTCTTTCACGGCCGCATCGTTGTTGAAGTGTATGGCGTCAAAGTTACATGCTCCGATGCACCGTCCGCAACCTACACAGTTGGCAGGATTGACAGACATCTTTCTACTTTTTTCGTCAAAGACGAGACCGTTGTTGGCACATTCACGCAAACATCTTCTGCAACCGCGGCATGCGTCTTGATTGATCATAGGCTTGCCGTCACAGTGCTGGTCCTTCTTGCCTGCTCTCGAGCCGCAGCCCATGCCGATGTTTTTTATCGTGCCGCCGAAGCCTGTCATCTCGTGTCCTTTGAAATGAGTCAGCGATATGAATATGTCGGCATCCATTATGGCCCTTCCTATCTTTGCCGTTTTGACATATTCGCCTCCCGATACGGGCACGTCAATGTCGTCAGTGCCTTTAAGACCGTCGCCGATAATCACCAGACATCCTACCGTAAGCGGTGTGAAGCCGTTCTGCCATGCACAGTAAAGATGCTCGATGGCGTTCTTACGGCTGCCGGGATACAGCGTGTTGCAGTCAGTGAGAAAAGGCTTGCCCCCAAGCTGCTTCACCACGTCAACGATGGCTCGGGCATAGTTGGGACGCAGATAACTCATGTTTCCCAATTCGCCGAAGTGCATCTTTATGGCCACAAACTTGCCGTCCATGTCAATACGGTCAATGCCGGCAGCCATGACGAGCCGCTTCAGCTTGTCGGCAGGTCCCTCATCGGGGCGGCAGCGGAAGTCAGTAAAGTAAACTTCTGCCGTTTTGCTTGCGTTAACTTCGTTGTTCATTGTGTCTTGTCCTTTCTTTTTTGTCTTTTCCCTGTTTGGAATTTTATTCTGCGACGCAGAGTGATAAGTAAAAAGTGTTCCTCCGCGTCTGCGTTCATAATGCTTTTGCCTGTATGCGTAAGTCACATACATGGCTAAACCCGATGCAAATGTAGATATTTTTTCCGACATGCATACTCATTGTGGCGTATTTTGTGGCAACCGGGCGTTGCGGTAAACGTTAAATAAATAAGAAAAAGAAAAATTTGGTGGGCTATTAAGTTTTAATTCCGTAAATTTGCACCCTGCTATTTGTAATGAGAACAAAGACCGTCATATTCATCCTTCTGTCTGCTTTCATGTTCATGATGGCAGCCCCCGGCATGCCTCTTTCAGGCCATGCTCACGGCGGAGGTGCAACAAATACTGATACGACGGCACGTGACACGGCTGCGCCTGATACGGCAATTCCTGACACCTTTGCCACTGACACGGCCGCACCCGATTCAACAGCCGAAACGGACACCACACAGATGGACTCACTCGAACTGGCCATATACCGGCATAACAAACACGTCGATGATTCCATAAGGATGGACAGCATAAACAGGAAGAAGTCAAACGGACTTGATGCCCCTGTGACATTCTCGTCAGACGATTCGCTCGTATATTACGCCGCCACGAAACATGCCAACCTGTACGGTAACTCCAACGTAAAGTATCAGAACATGGACCTGAAGAGCGACCGGATACAGATGAGTCTTGACAGCAGTCTTGTACATGCCACGGGAACGGCCGACACAGCCGGCAAGCTGACAGGAAAGCCCGTCTTTGTTATGGGACAGGACACGTACGAGAGCGACACCATGTCGTTCAATTTCAAGACGAAAAAAGGCTTTATCAACAGCGTGTACACAGCTCAAGAGGACGGATTCCTGTCAAGCGAGGAGTCGAAGCGCGACTCCAGCGGTGTATTGTATCTGCAGCATGGCCGCTATACCACCTGCGACCAGGAACATCCCGATTTCTACATAGCACTCTCGCGTGCAAAAGTACGCCCCGGCAAGGACGTTGTCTTCGGTCCGGCTTATCTCGTAGTGGCCGACGTACCTTTGCCCTTGGCCATACCTTACGGTTTTTTTCCTTTCACGAAAAGTTACTCCAGCGGTTTCATTATGCCGAGCTACGGCGACGAGAGTTCACGCGGATTCTATCTGCGTGACGGCGGATACTATTTTGCCATGAGCGACAAATGGGACCTGAAACTGTTGGGCGAGATTTACACCAAAGGCTCGTGGGGAGTATCCGTAGCCAGCAACTACCGCAAACGTTACAAGTATAACGGAAGTTTCTTCTTCAGCTACCAGAACACCAAGAACGGTGACAAGGGCATGCCCGATTATATGGAGCAGACAAGTTTCAAGCTGCAGTGGAGCCACCGTCAGGACGCAAAGGCCAACCCTTATACAAGCCTGTCGGCAAGCGTCAACTTTGCTTCAACCTCGTATGAACGCAACAATCTCAGCAGCATGTACAACCCCCAGAGCTATACTCAGAGTCTGCGTACATCAAGCGTAAGCTGGAGTTCGACGTTCTCAAGCATCGGCCTGTCTCTGAGCGGTACAGCCAACCTCAGCCAGAACATGATAGACTCTACCATCAGTCTCTCGCTGCCCGACCTCAACATATCGGTTAGCCGCTTTTATCCCTTCAAGCGCAAACACATGGCAGGCAAAGAAAGGTGGTACGAGAAAATCTCAATGAGCTACACCGGACAGTTCCAGAACTCTATCGACACTAAGGAAGACCTGCTCTTCAAGTCAAACCTCATCAAAGACTGGCGTAACGGTTTCCAGCATGAAATACCCATACAGGCCAATTTCACCCTGTTCAACTATCTGAACATCAACCCCTCGTTCAATTTTACCGACCGCATGTACACCAATAAAGTAATGCAGTCGTGGGACGACTCGCGTCAAGAGGCCATGCCTGACACCGTGTACGGATTCTACAACGTGTATGACTGGCGTCTCAGTGTAAGTGCATCAACCAAGCTGTACGGTTTCTGGACACCGATAAAGAAAATTTTCGGTGACAAGATTCAAGCCGTGCGCCATGTCATGACGCCTGAAATATCGTTCAGCTACGCTCCCGACAACGGCTCCCGCTATTATGAGACTTATCAGAGAACCAACCCCGACGGCAGCGTTGAACTGGTGGAATACAATCCATTTGCCGATGCTATCTTCGGTATCCCGTCAAGGGGAAAGACCGGAAGCATCAACTTCGACCTGAGCAACAATATCGAGATGAAAGTGAAGTCAGACAAAGACTCCACCGGATTCAAGAAGATAAGCATCATCGACGAGTTCGGCATTAACATGGGATATAACATGGCCGACAAAGAACGTCCCTGGAGCGATCTGCAGATGAGACTTCGCCTTAAATGGTGGAAAAACTATACATTTAACATCAACGCAGTATTTGCCACTTATGCCTATGAGCTTGACGAAAACGGCACACCTTACATCGGCACCCACACCGAATACAGCAGAGGACGTTTCGGACGCTTTCAGGGAATGTCTCAGAACTTCTCGTTTACACTTACTCCTGAAAAAATAAAAAAGTGGTTTGGCGGAGGCGATGAGGAAGATGAAGAAGATAACGAAAATGACGACGACACAGACAACACCGACATTGAAACCAACGTTGACGATGACATGGTGCGCGGACAGTACGGTGCGAAGAAGGATAACGCCGGCAAAGCCGAAACAGACGCTGACGGTTATATGAAGTTCTCCATGCCCTGGTCGCTGACCATTGGTTACGGCATATCCATGCGCGAGAACACAAGCGGACATTTCAACGAAAAGAGGATGCGTTATCCATACCGTTTCTCACAGACTCTCAACTTCAGCGGCAACATAAGGATAAGTGACGGCTGGAATATCAGTTTCTCATCAGGCTATGACTTTGAGAATCATGACATCTCCATGACAACAGCCTCGCTGCAACGCGACCTCCACTGCTTCAACATGAGCTGTTCTGTCGTGCTTGCTCCTTATACGTCGTACAACTTCTCGTTCAGATGTAACGCCGCCACACTTACCGATGCGCTCAAATACGACAAGCGCAGCGGTTTCAGCAACGCGGTACAATGGTACTGATTGGATTAAGAAAATATGCTTTTGTGACATTTTCCATCTGTACAGGTGAGAAAAGCATATTTTCTTAAACCTTGAATCAATAAAAGGCTACAGATTATCTCTGTTGAATTTTTCAAGATCTTCTTCTTCGCCAACTATCCATATAATATCATTGGCACTGAGCTTTCTCTGAGGGTCTACGGGCGATAGATTTTCCTTACCTTCCTCTATGCCCACCACCATACAGTTATATTTATCTCTTATACCGCTCTCTTTCATCGTTTTTCCGGCAAAAGCCCCACCGGCACAAATAACTGTCTGCCTCAGCTTCATCTCACGCTTCTCTATGTCAGGGTCTTTCTGCCGCATCTCGTTGTTGACGGCCGAGCTGAGTGCCGTCAGTTGCTCGTCACTTCCGATGGCCTGCAGCTTGTCACACGGAAAGACGACAGTGTTGCCATTCGGAATATTTATGCGCTGTATGCCGCGCAGTATGCTGCTTACGTGTATGCCATACCTCTTGCGCAGGTCAAGTTCACGCAAGGTCTTGCCGGCCCAGAGCGAATCCTCGGGTATGTTAATGTCAGATATGTGTATATCCCTGTCAAGCAACCTCCCTTCATACAGAGGACGCTTGTGCCCCATTACCTCGGCCGCAATCTCACGCGAACGCAGATTCTGCATAAACATACGTTCCATCTTTATACTGCGGCACTTCAGCGAACGCGATATTATCATCAGCGCCACGGCAGCCACGGCGATGCTTATCATCAGTGCATTGGTGAAGCGGGTCAGATAATTGCAGATGTAAAACACGAATGCAGACGCAATGACAAGCCGCACGAGAATGGTAAACGTCAACGGCAGGCGGTTGTATTGGTTTTCGTTCCACAGAGATTTAAATTCCTCACTGTGGTTTTTCTTCATCACTATGGCACGCAAGAACGGCGCAATTATCGAAAGCGTCACCAGTCCGCATACGGCATTAGCCCACCAATGCGGCAATATCTGACGTATGAAAGGCAGGAAGAACGTGAACATCAGAGCAATGGTTGCACCCGACAGAATGGAGTACACAACCGTCGTGCGGGCCATCTGCATCAGCAGGCTTTTCCACTTACGTTCCGGATGTGCCGGCTTTCGGCTCAGAGTGACATTGTTGAGGGCATCGATCCATTTGCCCGGCAAGTGGCGTTCCAACATGTTATAACACGGAGTGGCGGCCTTTATCATGTAAGGAGTGAGGAAAGTGGTTATCACAGACACTGCCACCACCACCGGATAAACGAACTTGCCTATGACACCGAGCGACAGACCGAGTGAAGCTATGATAAATGAGAACTCACCGATCTGTGCCATAGAGAAGCCGCACTGCATGGCCGACTTCAACGACTGACCGCTTATCAGGAAACTGAACGTACCGAACACGGCCTGTCCCACGATAATGGTCAGCACGAGCAATATTATCGGCACGGCATACTGTACCAGTACTTCAGGGTCAACAAGCATGCCTACCGAAACAAAGAATATGGCTCCAAACAGATTTTTTACCGGCTCCACGAGTTTTATAATCCTGTCCGCCTCAATGGTTTCGGCCAGTATCGACCCCATGACAAATGCTCCGAAAGCACTGCTGAAGCCTACTTTCGTAGACAGTACGGCCATGGCGCAGCACAGGCCGAGCGATACGATAAGCAGAGTCTCATTGTTGACCAGCTTGCGCGTAGACCGCAGCATCCACGGTATCAGGAATATACCAACCACAAACCACAATATCAGAAAAAACGCTATTTTCATCACACTGCCTATCATCTGTCCGCCATCCGGATTGCTGCCGTTGGCAATGGCCGATAGCATCACCATCATTACAATGGCGAGAATGTCCTCAAGAATGAGTACACTCATCACGAGGCCGGCAAAGCGTTGCTGCCTCAGACCGAGGTCGTCGAAAGCCTTGTATATGATGGTGGTCGAACTCATGGCCAACATTCCTCCCAGAAAGATGCTGTCCATGCGGCTCCAGCCGAACGCATGGCCGGCCACCATGCCGAGCATCATCATGCAGAACACTATCGAGCAGGTGGATATTATGGGCGAAGCCCCCATCTTTATAATCTTCTTGAACGAAAAATCGAGACCGAGCGAGAACAAAAGGAACATCACGCCAATCTCGCCCCATGTACCGATATCCTGATTGTCGACCACCGACATCGTATAGGGCATGTGGGGACTGACAAGAAAACCCGCCACGACATATCCCAACACAAGCGGCTGTTTTAGTTTTTTGAACACAATGGTCACGATGCCCGCCACGATGAGTATCAGGGCAAGGTCTTTCACAAGATATGGTAATTCGCTCATAGTTCCTGACAATTATATGTGTAAGTAAAACGTATTGTCCGGTGCTGTCTGTCCGGCACCGGACTCCCGGATACGTGTTGGGGTTGTAAGGCATGGTCAAACAGCCTTACAACCCCAATGTCTCACTGACTGAAGAACTGTCTTCCGGCCTCTGCGGTCAGTCGTTGTATTCAGCGGTAATCTTGCAGATGTTGACAATCACCTCTACGGCTTTCTCCATCACCTGCACTGATACAAACTCGTATGGTCCGTGGAAATTCACGCCACCCGCGAAGATATTGGGGCACGGCAACCCCTTGAACGACAGCTGTGCGCCGTCGGTACCGCCGCGTATCGGCTCCACCTTAGGCGGCACGCCACTGTCCTGCATCGCCTTGAGAACGATGTCTATGACGTGCATGTTGGGGTCAATCTTTTCCTTCATGTTATAGTACTGGTCTTTCACATCGGCCGTAACGGTGCCCTCTCCGTACTTCGCGTTCATCTTTTCGGCACATGCCTTGATGAAGTCCTTGCGCTCCTCAAAGCGGTCGCGGTCATGGTCACGTATGATGTATGAAAGTCTGGCGTTCTCAATGTTCGACTCTATGCCAAGCAGATGGTAGAAGCCCTCATAGCCTTCTGTGGTCTCGGGAGTCTCGTCTGCCGGCAGCATGGACGCAAATTCGGCAGCCAGACGGTTGGCGTTCACCATCTTGCCTTTGGCATATCCCGGATGTACGCTGATACCTCTGATGACGACTTTGGCCGACGCCGCGTTGAAGTTCTCGAATTCGAGGTCGCCCAGGTCACCGCCGTCCATGGTATATGCCCATTCGCAGCCGAACTTCTCCACGTCAAAATGGTGGGCGCCCATGCCTATCTCCTCATCAGGATTGAAGCCCATGCGTATGTCGCCGTGCTTTATCTCGTCATGGTCGCGCAGCCAGCACATGGCCTGCACGATTTCGGCTATGCCGGCTTTGTCGTCGGCGCCAAGCAGCGTGTGACCGTCGGTCACGATGATGTCTTCGCCCTTGTGGGCAAGAAGTTCGGGAAATTTCTTTGTCGACGACACTATGCCGGGTGACAGTTCGATGTCACATCCGTCATAGTTCTTTATGAGCCGCGGCTTCACGTCTTTGCCGCTGCAGTCAGGCGATGTGTCGTAATGGCTTATGAAGCCTATCGTGGGCACTTTCTTTTTCATGTTTGACTTCAGTGTGGCATATACGTATCCGTTGTCATCCATTTCTACATCGTCAAATCCTTCATCCTTTAGTTCGTCACGCAGATATCTGGCGAAGACAAGCTGTTTTGACGTGCTTGGCAACGTGCCGGTCTCTTCAGACGACTGTGTGTCGAAGCTTACGTATTTCAAGAATCTTTCGATTATGTCCATATTGCGTATGTTTTTTTGAGTTTCAGTATTAATAATAAGGTTGCGCCGAAGGGCCGTGATACTACGGCCGTAAATAAATCTGCACAACGAGAACATGTCGTTGTGCAGTTGCCGACGTGTGTTACCATGCTTGTGATCCCGTTGGGATTCAAACCCAAGACCTTCAGAACCGGAATCTGACGCTCTATTCAGCTAAGCTACGGGACCAAACTTGTTGTGCAAAGGTAACACTTTTTTCTGATATAACGTATGGTCAAGAGTTAAGAATTAAGAAAAATGCACATTTGTCAACTCAAACGGCCGTTTTTCCTGACTCTCAGCTCTTGACCACTGCTGTGTTTATTCGGTTACTCTTTCAAGCTGTACGGTGAAGTGACGCATCAACGGAGCCTCCCATGTTATTCTTACACCGTGGGTAATCTGCTCGCGACGGTCGAACACGTTCTTCAATGCTGCTGCTATCACGGCCATGTGGTTGTCCGTGTAGACACGGCGCGGTATGGCCAGACGAAGCAGGTCAAGGCCGTTGAAGCGGTTTTCGTGGGTAACGGGGTCGCGGTCGGCCAGCAGGTAGCCGATTTCGCATCCGCGTATGCCGGCCTCAAGATAAAGCTCTACGGTCAGCGTCTGGGCAGGAAATTCTTCTTTTGGCACGTGTGTAAGCACCTTTGTTGCGTCAACGAATATGGCGTGGCCTCCGGCCGGGCGCTGGTAAGGAATGCCGTACTCGTCAAGCAGCTGTGCAAGATACTGTACCTGATGGATGCGTGTCTCAAGGTTGTCAAACTCTGTGTTTTCATCGAGTCCGATAGCCAGTGCGTCCATGTCACGGCCGTTCATGCCTCCGTATGTCAGATAACCTTCAAACTGTACGCAGTAGCCCTTGGCACCGTCATACCAGTCCTGGCGGTTAGTGGCGATAAATCCGCCCATGTTCACAATTCCGTCTTTCTTGGCACTCATGGTCATGCCGTCGGCCAGCGAGAACATTTCTTTGGTTATCTCCTTGATGGTCTTGTCGGCATAGCCTTCCTCGCGCGTCTTGATGAAGTATGCGTTCTCGGCGAAACGTGCAGAGTCAAACACTACCGGTTTGCCGTACTTGTCGGCCACGGCGCGTACCTGCCTCAGGTTTTCCATTGACACGGGCTGTCCACCGGCCGTGTTGTTGGTTATGGTCACAATGATGAATGGTATGCGGTCAGCATGCTCTTTCAGTGCGTTTTCAAGTTTCAAGGGGTCAACATTGCCTTTGAAGGGCACTTCCAGCTGTGTGTCTTTGGCCTCGTCAATGGTGCAGTCGAGTGCAACGGCCTTGCGTCCTTCGATGTGTCCTTTGGTTGTGTCGAAGTGAGAGTTGCCGGGCACGATGTCACCTTCATGTACAAGGTATGAGAACAGCACGTTCTCGGCAGCACGTCCCTGGTGGGTGGGTATTACGTATTCAAATCCTGTCAGCCTCTGTATAGTCTCCTTCAAGCGGAAGAACGAGTCGGCGCCTGCATAACTCTCGTCGCCGGTCATGATGCCTGCCCACTGGCGGTCGCTCATGGCTCCCGTACCCGAATCGGTAAGCAGGTCGATATACACCTGGCGGGCTTTCAGTTGAAACACGTTGTAATGAGCTTCTTTTATCCACTGTTCGCGTTCTTCGCGAGTACTTTTACGGATGGGCTCTACCATCTTGATTTTCCAAGATTCAGCAAAAGGTAATTCCATAGTTGTTAGGTTTTTCAATTTTCGCCTCAAAGTTACATATTTTTCCTGACAGTACAAGGGAGATACTGACATTTTGTTAGTTTTTAGCATTTCGGCAGATGTCTTCACACCGTTTTTATCACTATTTCCGCCCTCCGGCGTCAACCATATCAAGGTTGTGGAAATAATACTTATGCGACAGTTTCAGACAAGCATCTTTTAGCGTAGCCCTAACACACTGATTTTAAGCAGTTTACCTTTTACATTCCAAAAGATAAGCTTTCGGTCGGTAAAAGGTAAGCTTTTACGAGCCAAAAGGTAACCTCTTGCAAGCCCAAAGATAAGCTTTTGTAACGGTGGCGTTTAAGACAGCCGTTACAGATGCTTTTCGGTGAGGTTGCGGAGATTTGCCGGCCCGTGTTAATATTGTGTGAAGATTGCCTGCGGGGACTGTCCGTGCCTTCGGCTTTCACTTAAAAATTTTTATCTTTGCAGCATCATAACAGGTATTACAAATAATAAGGTAATCACGATGAAAAGAAAATTTTTACTGACTAAAGTCCTCATGCTGGCCGCGGCTTTCATGTCGCTCGGAACGGCCGCAGGCAGTGCGGCCGGTGTTGAAAGGCCCAAATTAGTTGTCGGAATAGTAGTTGACCAGATGCGCTGGGACTATCTTTACCGTTACGCCGACCTGTACGGAGAGAACGGTTTCAAGCGTCTCATGCGCGAGGGGTACAACTGCGAAAACACCATGATTAATTATGTGCCCACGGTTACGGCTGTCGGCCACACATCTATATTCACCGGCTCGGTGCCGGCCATCCACGGCATAGCCGGCAACGACTTTCTCCTGAACGGCAAGATGACTTACTGCTGCACCGACACTACCGTGAGAAGCGTGGGCAGCAACTCAGATGCGGGACAGATGTCGCCGCGCAACATGCTCGCCACAACCATAGGTGACGAACTGAAAATAGCCACTGACTTTAAGGCCAAAGTAGTAGGCGTGTCTCTGAAAGACCGCGCCTCGATACTGCCCGCAGGACATTCGGCCGACGGAGCTTACTGGATAGACTATTCAACGGGCACGTTCATCACCAGCACTTATTACATGGACGAACTGCCCGGATGGGTTGCAGACTTCAACAAGAAGTACGGCGGCAAGAGCGAACGCGAGATAGCCTACTCTTCATACGGCAACATGATTACCGCAGAGATGGCCAAGGCCGCCATAGGAGGCGAGGCTCTGGGACAGGATTCGGTGACAGACATGCTTACGGTGAGCTTCTCTTGCACTGACAAGATTGGTCACGAGTATGCCACACACAGCCGCGAGATACGCGACATCTTCATCGACCTGGACAGCCGTCTGGCCGACTTCTTTGCTTACCTTGACGACAAAGTGGGTCGCGGACAGTATCTCGTATTCCTCACGGCCGACCACGGGGCTGCCAACAACATCCTGATGCTGCAGGAACACGGCATTCCTGCAGGCGGATTCGTATATAAAAAGGTTGCGGAAGAACTTGACAAGTATCTCGCAGGCAAGTTCAACGCTGGCCGCAAGCTCGTGACCGGCATAAGCGACTATAAGGTGTTTCTTGACCACGATGCCATAGACGCTCTCTCGCTCAGCCTTGCCGACGTCAAGGCGGCAGCCATCGAGTGGCTCAGGCGCGACAGCCGCTATGCCTACATAATAGACCTTGAACATGAGGCCACGGCCACTCTGCCCGCCGTGATAAAAGAAAAGATAATAAACGGTTATCACCACAAGCGCAGCGGAGACATTCAGATAGTGCTTAATCCCGCCAACTATGAGGTTGAGTCTGAGCAGATTGACGGCGGCACAACACACGGCGTGTGGAATCCGTACGACTCGCACATACCGTTCCTGCTGATGGGATGGCACGTGGAGCCGGGCACTACGCAGGCCAAGACCACAATCAACGACATTGCGGCCACCGTGTGCGCCCTCATCCATGTGCAGATGCCCAACGGATGTATAGGCAATCCTGTGCCGATGGACTGAACTTAAGATACGGCCGAAGCTCCGGTAACTCTGTCACTGACAGCAGTCCAGGCCTCGGCCGCATTGTGCGGTTAAGGTTTTATTCCGTTAAATATTTTATTTTATCAGTAAATCGGATACAAGGGTTGTATCTTTTTTTGTGTAATTTTGCATCGTGAAAATTTTTGAAATGCAAAATAATATGAAACTGATAGAGAATACCGAATTTGGCGGTGAGCGCCCGTTGTTTGCCTCACACGACCTGCATCTTGACAATGTAATAATCCGCGAAGGCGAATCAGCCATAAAGGAGTGCAGCAACATCGTTGCCACAAACTGCCGCTTCGAGGGCAATTATCCCTTCTGGCATGTGCATGGCTTCACCATCAAGGACTGTTATTTCGCCGTGGGCGGCCGTTCGGCCCTGTGGTACTCAGACCATCTGAAGATGACCGACACTGTGATCGACGCGCCGAAGATGTTCCGCGAGATGAACGACATCGAGATAGAGAACGTCGAGATGAACGATGCCGACGAAGTGTTCTGGCGCTGCGACCGCATCAGCATCAAGAATCTGAAGCTGCACGGAGGCACTTATCCGTTCATGTTCAGCAACGACATCCGCGTGGACGGACTGGAGAGCGACAGCAAATACGTGTTCCAGTATGTGAAGAACGTAGAGATACACAATGCAAAAATCACCACAAAAGACGCATTCTGGGAAGTGGAGAACGTCACGATATACGACTCCGAGCTTAACGGCGAATATCTCGGATGGCACTCGCGCAACCTCCGTCTCGTCAACTGTCACATCTCCGGCGAACAGCCTCTTTGTTATGCTCACGACCTTGTGCTTGAGAACTGTACGTTTGACGCTTCTTGCGACCGCGCCTTCGAGTACTCAACGCTCAACGCCGACATACGCGGAGCCATAACGAATATCAAGAATCCTGCGTCGGGACGCATCGTGGCCGACAGCATCGGCTCGATAACTCTCGACGAGAACATCAAGGCTCCTGCCGACTGTGAGATTAAAACAAGAAATTAAATAACGTAAGGCCCCACCCGTTTCCACCGGCTCACCGTGCCCGCCGGCTCTCGTTGCCGGCGATGCCTGCGGCCGCCGATGAAACAGGGCGGGGCTTTACGCTAAAAAGTCTATGCCGATGCCTCCGTCAAAGAGTGGTTTCTGTGTCGTCTTCGCATACTTTCTCATCTATGTGGTGTGGGGCTCCACTTATTATTTCATAGGTGTGTGTCTGCACGATTTTTCTCCTTTCGTGCTGGGTTCGCTGCGTTTCAGCACGGCCGGTGTTGCGCTTCTGGCTCTTTGCAAAGTGCGCGGCGAACGTTTGTTCAAGCGCAGTCTGATAATAAAATCCGCCGTAAGCGGCATCGTCCTGTTGTTTGTCGACCAGGCTGTCATCATGTTTGCCCAACAGTTTGTCAGCAGCAGCCTGGTTGCGATAGTGGCTTCGTCGACGGCGGTATGGATAATGCTGCTCGATGTTCCCATGTGGCGGCACAACTTCAGAAGCATTTCTACCGTGGCGGGTGTACTGCTGGGCTTCATTGGTGTAGGCCTGCTGTATGCCGAACAGTTACTGCAGACATCGCCGTCGGTACACCACAGCGAGTACGGCGTTCTGCTCCTGATAGGCGGCTGCATATCATGGGCGTGCGGAACACTGTATTCAAAGTATCGCTCTTCAGCCGAAGAGGAAGCAGGCGGACTCTGCGGCGCGGCCTGGCAGATGGTAGCGGCGAGCGTGGTGTTCGGCGTGTGTGCCGGCTGGAGCGGAGATTTCGTATCGGCGCGGTGGAGCGATGTGTCGGCCGAGTCGTGGCTGTCGCTGGTTTATCTGATTATTTTCGGCTCGCTGCTGGCCTATACCGCATACGTGTGGCTGCTCAAAGTGCGCCCCGCCACAGAAGTGGCAACACATGCTTATGTCAACCCCGTGGTGGCGGTTGTTCTCGGTGCGGGGCTCGGAGGCGAACACGTCACGCCCGTACAGATAGCGGGACTGGCGGTGATACTGCTGAGCGTGATGCTCGTTAACAGAAAAAACAAACAATAAAGGCTGCTCCGCACAGCTGCCGATTGGCGGTGCGGACGCGGCTTGTGGGTAAAATAAACAATGAATACAGAAAGATTCTCACCCGTAAAGCCTTCAGAGCGTTACGTCATTTTAGACGCTCTCAGGGGCTTTGCGCTCATCGGCATCTGTCTTGCCAATTATCCTGAATTTTCGCTTTATACGTTCCAGCCGTCTGATGTGACGGCCTCCATGCCGTCGGCCGGTGTGGACAGGATTGTGAAATTCTTGCAGTATGTCTTTGTCGACGGCAAGTTTTACACCATTTTCTCACTGCTGTTCGGAATCGGTTTCTCGATAATCATCAGTCACGCGGCCAAACGCGGCAGCGGCGGATACATGCTGTTTTACCGCCGCATGTCGGTGCTGCTGCTTATAGGTTTTGTACATCTCATGTTCATCTGGAGCGGCGACATACTCATGTTGTATGCCCTCATGGGCATGCTGCTGCCTCTGTTCAGGCACGTCAGCGACCGCGGACTGCTCTGCTGGTCAGTGTTCTTCGTGGTGCTGCCCGTGGTTGCCGATACTGTTACGTCGCTTCTCGGCATCAGTCTGTCGGCACCGGCGGTGCGGGCACAGTGGCACTACTGCCGCTTGTACGGCATAACGGAGGAAAACTTCGGCTATTGGCTGCGCGATGCCGATAGTTACCGCGATGTGTTCAGCTTTTTGGTGCAGGGCGCGCTGGTACGTGTGCAGGAGTTTATAGACGGCAACCGTTACTTCAAGGTCATGGGGCTGTTCATTCTCGGTTTCTACATCGGCCGGCGAAAGATGTATGCCGGTCTTGCCAGCAACAGGACTTTGCTGCGCAGGGTCACGGCGGCAGGACTGGCCGCGGGCCTTCCCCTGTCGCTCGTATACGCCTGGAGCGCAGTGAGCGGCAAGCCTCTCGGCACGGCTGTACATTCCGTGCTTTATCTTGTCAGTGTCTATCCCATGGGGCTTGCGTATATGTCGGGGCTGTGTCTGCTTTACCTGAAGAGCAGCGACGCTGCCGTGTGGCGCCGGCTGGCGGCACCGGGACGCATGGCACTGACCAATTATATCGGCCAGTCGGTTATCGGCATGTTTCTCTTTTACGGCATAGGCCTGGGGTTAGGAGCAGGCGTGGGACTTGCCAAAACCGAGGTTGCAGCCTTCGGCGTGTTTGGATGGCAGTCGCTGTTCAGTGCGTGGTGGTTGAAATATTGCCGCTTCGGACCGCTCGAGTGGATATGGCGCATGCTGAATTACGGCCGCATCTTCCCGCTGTTCAACGGCAAAGAGCGCTGACATGTATGTTTGCCTCTTAATCCGTTTCACGTTCAGGGCAGTCTGACAGCGAGCGTATCACTCATCTCAGAAGCATCTACCGTGGCAAAATCAACGGTCCCGTCGGGAGCAATCAGATAAAACGTTGGTATCCATCTTATGCTATAAGCCGTGGCGACAGCACTCTCGCGCCACGGCTTTTCTTCGCGGTGCTGAATCCAGTCCATGCCGTTGTCGGCGATGTACGTAAGCCATTGGCCGGCATCATCGTCGAAAGAGACACCCACCATGACAAGTCCGCGTGGTGCGAACGTGTCGTGAAAACTCTTTACGGCAGTGGTCACGGACCGGCAGTCGGGGCACCATGAAGCCCAAAATTCCAACAGAACATAACTGCCGCGCATGCCGCCGAGCGTCGCAGTGCCGCCGGATGTACCGTCGCTGATTGTAAAGTCGGGAGCCGGAGTACCGGCGGGAAGCAGTCCCTCACCGTATTCGCTGTCATCACTGCCGCCTACCGTGCATGCAGTAAGGCATGATATGACAATGAGCATGAAGATGTATTTTCTCATAACAGACAAAGTTTATATCTGTCGGCAAAGTTAATGAAAATACTCTGATCCGTAATCCTTACGACATAAAAAAGACATCAGCTTCACTTCAGATTCTTACTTTCTTTGCAGATTGGCACCGTGTGTGTATACGACTGATATTCAACACGTTGCAAAAGGTAAGCTTTTGGCTTGCAAAAGACGGTCTTTTAGAAGACAAAAGGTAACCTTTGGGGAGTCCAAAGGTTACCTTTAAAAAATCAATCCTTAACGACAAACACTGTTTACCGTGTCAGACTTTCAGGAAATACCTCGTCATCATATATTACGCCGTCGGCCATCGGAGTGTCTTCTGAGCCGAAACTGTCGGCCTTATACTGTATGCACATCACCACCATGTCAGCGTTTCCGGTGTTGCGCAGCGCACGTTTACCTGCCGGAGCCACACGGACGAGACAGCCTTCGGCTACGGACACGAGCTTGTCGTCAACGCGAAACTCGCCTTCGCCCCTGATGATAATGTACAGTTCTTCGTGATGTTTGTGCGCGTGCAGAAACACACTGCCCTCGCCCGGAGCGAATGTCTGCAATGACATCTCCATGCCGGTGGACTTCAGAGCCTCACCTGTGAACACCTTACCGTTAATCACAACACCGTCACCCAACGGAAGCATGTAATCGCGCAGACTGTCAAAACGGCCGGCTGAAACAGCCGTGAAGTTGGCACCTTCTCCTAATACTTTGAGTTCTTTCATATTTGCTCGTTTAAAAATATTGTTGGTTTACGAGAGCAAAAGTATTAAGAAAAAACGGAAACTGCAAGAAGTGTAACCGATGTAACCAAGTTACCGCGAAGTAACCATTGTTGGATTCCAACTTGTTACGATACAGACTTTTATAATATTTAACAACGTAAATAATTCACGGGGTTAATTCATAATCGGGCAAACTACCGCTCATGAATGAAGCAGGCTCAGCAACCCAATTATGAATTGTGAATTATGAATTATGAATTAAACCCGTGAATTATGAATTAGCTCTGTCGTATGCGTGCAGCGGATAATCAATGGTAAAATGCAGTCCGCGACACTCTTTGCGTTCTATTGCCTGACGTGTGATGAGGTAGCCCACGTTTATCATGTTGCGCAACTCACAAATGTCGCGGCTTGCCTTCACACGCTTGAACAGGGCCTCGGTTTCCTCGTACAGCAGGTCAAGGCGGTCCCATGCACGCTTCAAGCGCAGGTCGCTGCGCACTATTCCGACGTAATTGCTCATTATCTCGCCAACCTCTTTTACGCTTTGCGTGATGAGGACTTTCTCCTCGTTGGTCATGGTTCCTTCATCGTTCCACTCCGGTATGCGGTCGTTGAACGAATATTCGTCGACATGCGCCAGGCTGTGTCTTGCCGCGGCGTCGGCATACACAACAGCCTCGATGAGCGAATTGCTCGCCAGACGGTTGCCGCCGTGCAGTCCTGTGCATGAACATTCGCCTATTGCGTAGAGACGGTGTATGCTCGACTCGCCGTTAAGGTCAACCTTTATGCCGCCGCACATGTAGTGAGCCGCCGGGCGCACGGGTATGTATTCTTTGGTTATGTCTATGCCTATGGAGAGACACTTCTGGTAGATATTGGGGAAGTGATGTTTAGTCTCTTCAGCATCTTTGTGAGTAACGTCAAGACATACGTGGTCAAGTCCGTGTATCTTCATCTCCTTGTCGATGGCGCGGGCCACGATATCGCGCGGCGCGAGAGAAAGACGCTTGTCGTACTTCTCCATGAACGATTCACCCGTAGGCAGCCTCAGTATGCCACCGTAACCGCGCATGGCCTCGGTGATGAGGTATGCCGGATGAGTCTCGCCCGGATGATACAGCGCCGTGGGGTGGAACTGGACGAACTCCATGTCCTGCACCGTACCCTTTGCGCGGTACACCATGGCCTCACCGTCGCCTGTGGATATTATCGGATTGGTGGTTATCTGGTACACGGCCCCGCACCCTCCTGTACACATAAGGGTGACTTTGCTGAAATACGTGTCCACCTTACGGGTGTCGGGATTCAGCACGTAGGCGCCGTAACATTCAATGTCGGGCGTGCGCCGTGTAACCTCTATGCCCATGTGATGCTGCGTTATGATTTCAACGGCAAAGTGGTTTTCCTTTATTTCTATGTCGGGATGGCTGCGCACTGCGGCCATGAGGCCGCGCTGTATTTCGGCTCCGGTGTCGTCAGCGTGATGAAGTATGCGGAACTCTGAGTGGCCTCCTTCGCGGTGAAGGTCGTATTCGCCGTTGTCTTTCTTGTCGAAATTCACTCCCCACTGCACCAGTTCCTTTATCTGTGCCGGAGCGTTACGCACCACCTGCTCAACGGCCTTACGGTCACTGATAAAGTCGCCGGCAATCATGGTGTCTTCGATGTGCTTTTCAAAATTGTCAACCTCAAGATTAGTCACCGACGCTATGCCGCCCTGAGCTTTGGCTGTGTTGGCCTCTTCAATGGTTGTCTTGCAGATAATGCATATTTTCCCTTTGTGCGCTCTTGCTATTTTAAGGGCGTAACTCATACCGGCGACACCTGCGCCGATAATCAGAAAGTCGTACTTGAATATCATAATGACATGTAATAAAAACGCTTGCAAAAGTAATAAGAAATTCTGACAATCGACATTAAACGGCATTTTTTGACATATTAAAGAGTTCTTTAAGCATCCGGATGACATGTTTTAGTGATAAAATGACTACTTTTGTGCTTGAATTTATGAATCGTACTTTCCATCACAAAGTGTCTTGGCTCAATATATCCGGCATCGTGGCTGTTGCCGGCGCTGCCTTGTGCTTCTTCTGCCACAGGTCGGCGGCCAATGCCGCGGCAGGCTTGGTGCTGCTGCTGGCCTGCGTGCTGATGATAGAGAGAATACTGCACACCGTGTATGTCTTTACCGCCGACGGACTGCTTGTCATCAACAGAGGCCGCTTTTCGCGGCAAACGGTGATACACGTAAGCGACATACTGTCGGCCGAAAAGTTACGGGCCGGAGTGCTGCCTGTAAGATATGTGCTGGTAAGATACGGCGCGGGGCATGAGGTGGCGGTGCAGCCGGTCAACGAAGATGCCTTTATCGGCGAAATAAGGCGCCGTCAACAGGAAACGGAAAGTGATTTTGAAAAACAATAAAAAGACAGTTACAGCAAATGAAAAAATATCGGCATGACAGCATGCTTGCAACCGTATGGATAGCAGTATGCTTGTTTTTTGTTTCCACTCTGAGCCTTGCCGGAAGGCACGGGACAAGCTCCATGCCGCCGGCCGCCGGCACAGAGGACAGCGTAGGGACCGACACGGTGCTTGCGGACACTTTGATTTCAGAACAGGACGAGGCCTGGCCTTACAACGTTAAGTCACGTATAAGCAAACTGCTTGAGAGCAACATTTTCGAGACTTCTTCCGTAGGATTGATGGTCTACGACCTTACGGCCGACTCGGTGATATTCAAACATAACGAGCGGCAACTGATGAGGCCTGCCAGCACATTGAAGATGATGGTGGCGGTGGCGGCTCTCGACAAGCTCGGCAAAGACTATGAGTATGAGACCGGCCTGTATCACACGGGTACGGTTGAGGGTTGCGTACTTGACGGCGACCTGTACTGCAAAGGCGGTTTCGACCCCACATTCGACGGACTCGATCTCGGTGTCTTTGTCGACAGTGTCCTTCGGCTTGGCATAGACACAATACGCGGCGACTTGTATGCCGATGTTTCCATGAAAGACTCTGACCGTCTTGGCGAAGGCTGGTGCTGGGACGACGACAATCCCGTGCTTTCGCCTCTGCTAATTTCGCGTGAAGACGAGTTCATGGAGCGTTTCAGGTCGCGCCTGCACAAGGCCGGCGTAGAGACAGAGGGAGAACTGCGCACAAGACGTGTGCCGCGCAATGCAGAAAAAATCTGTGCCATAAAGCGCCCGATAACAGACATCCTGCCGCGCATGATGAAAAACAGCGACAACCTGTATTCAGAATCGGTGTTTTACCATCTTGCCTCTTCCGACGGACAGTCCGTGCCCGCCACAGCAAAGACAGGACGCCAGATGATGAACAGGCTGATAACAAAACTCGGCTTCAAGGCATCCGATTATTATGTTGCCGATGGCAGCGGCCTGTCGCTTTACAATTATGTGTCGCCCGAGCTTGAGGTGGCATTCCTCAAGTATGCTTATGGCAAGAATGAGATATACGTGCCTCTTTATGCCGCCATGCCCGTTGCCGGCATTGACGGAACTCTCGACAACCGCATGCGCCGAGGCTATGCCCGCGGCAACGTGCATGCAAAGACAGGCACGGTGACGGGCGTCAGCGCTCTGGCAGGTTATTGCACGGCTGCCAACGGGCACACTCTCTGCTTCTCGATAATAAACATGGGAATACGCCATGCGTCGACCGGACGCAGATTTCAAGACCGTGTATGCGAGGCGCTTTGCCGTCCTTAGCCACAGCCGGCTTCATGTTTTCCGACGTATTTCCACACGTTCTTCCGTCAGGCCTCCGGCCATTTGATAATCAGCCTTTTGCCCGTTAATTTACGAAAGCTTGCCTTTTGCAAACCGTCTTGAAAGAACAAAGAGGATGTGTCAAAACGGAGTAATAAGGAGTTAACGGGAGTTAGACGGTCTGCCGACCGTCCGTAGTTAACGGACAATAGCCTGAAAATCATCAACAAAGCATTTGTCCGTTAACTCCCGATAACTCCGGCGCGGAGCGACTAACTCCCGTTAACTCCATTCTGACACATCCTCTTCACGTTTATACAGTACTTATACTCATTCGGCATCAGCCACCGCCGCACGGAAATTTACCAGGTCTTCGGCGATAAAGCTCTTGATGTATGTGTAGTGTCCTGCCACTTCTTCCTCGGCATAACGCACATATACGTTGGCGCTCTTGCCGAAGAGGTCGGCCGCACGGGTGGCGTCGTCGAGAATGAGCAGCGACATGATGATGTCGCCGGTCATGTCGTACAGACGACGTGCAAGGAAGTCGTGAGCCTCCTGACAGCCGAGTTCCTTGACATAATTAACGGCCATCTCATACAGTCCGGCCATCTTAGCTACACGCTCCTGCAAAGGCTTCAGGTCTTCAGCCACCTCGTTTCCGAGCATCTCTTTTATAATGCCGAGATACGTGCCGTTGGTGATATAACGTATGGCGGCAACCACCTGCAGCTGTGTGGTTCCCTCATAAATGGAGAAGATGCGGGCATCGCGGTACAGACGCTGGCACTTATACTCCATGATGAATCCGGAGCCTCCGTGTACCTGTATTGCGTCGTAGGCATTCTGGTTGACGTATTCCGAGTTCATGCCTTTGGCTATGGGCGTAAAGGCATCGGCCAGACGTGAGTATTTCTTCAGTTCCTGACGTTCTTCGGCTGTCAGTTTGCGCTCGCGCGAGATGTCTTCGAGAGTCTTGTAGATGTCCACGTAGCGTGCCGTCATGTACAGAATGCTGCGCCCTGCGTCAAGTTTAGCTTTCATGCGCGACAGCATGTCGTACACCGCGGGGAAATGAATGATGGCCTTGTCAAACTGTTTGCGGTCCTTGGCGTATGCCAGTGCCTCGTTGTATGCAGCCTGGCTGACGCCCACGCTCTGTGCGGCTATGCCCAGACGGGCACCGTTCATCAGCGCCATGACATACTTGATGAGCCCCAGGCGGGTGCTGCCGCAAAGCTCGGCCTTGGCGTTCTTGAACACAAGTTCGCATGTAGGCGAGCCGTGTATGCCGAGCTTGTTCTCTATGTGGCGCACCGTCACACCGCCGTTCCTCTTGTCATAAATGAACATTGACAGTCCGCGGCCGTCGTGAGTGCCGGCTTCGCTGCGTGCAAGGACGAGGTGTATGTCTGAATCGCCGTTGGTTATGAATCGCTTCACACCGTTCAGCAGCCAGCATCCCTCCTCCTCGCTGTACGTTGCCTTGAGCATGACGCGCTGCAGGTCAGAGCCGGCGTCGGGCTCAGTCAGGTCCATGCTCATGGTCTCTCCCGCGCACACACGCGGTATGTACTTCTGCCTTTGCTCCTCGCTGCCGAACTCGTAGAGTGTCTCGATGCAGTCCTGCAGGCTCCAGATGTTCTGGAAGCCGGCATCGGCGGCGGCCACAATCTCCGATGCCATCGAGTAAGGAGTCACCGGCATATTGAGTCCGCCGTAGCGACGTGGCATCGACACCCCCCAAAGGCCGGCCTTGCGCGTTGCATCGAGGTTTTCGTATGTCTTCGATGCGTAATGCATGCGTCCGTCAACGAGATGAGGTCCTTCGGTGTCTACGTCCTCACTGTTAGGTTCGAGAATGTTGGCGGCTATGTCGCCGGTTATCTCCAACATCCGCTTATAGTTATCAATGGCGTCCGCATAGTCAACGGGCGCGTCTGCATATTCGTCCTTGTCGGCGAAGTTGCGCTCCTTCAGCTCGACAATCCGTTTCATCAGAGGATGATTGAGGTGAAACTCAAACTCCGGATGGTCTGTATAATAGTTTGCCATTTCCTTTATATTTTTGTTTGTTTAGAAGTTAAAGCCGTTTGTTTGTTTAGAAGTTAAAGAATTTATAGAAGTTATCACTCACTGCGTTCGTTAGAAG
>CALNFG010000007.1 GCA_939792625.1 uncultured Prevotella sp. | reverse complement strand
CCATGTTCTGTGCGTATTCGTAGTCGCGCTTGCGGCTTACTATGAAGTATGAGTCTTTTTCGTCGGGCGAGGCTTTTTCCTTACGCTGGTAGATGGGTGCGCCTTCTGTGAAGTGTGGGCGGCATATGCCGTTCTCGATGTCAAGCTTCACCTGAGAGGTATAAGCCTGTCCGTAGAGCAGAGGGTTGTCGCCATACTGATCGCGGCTGAGATAGCTGCCCAGGGTGAAGATGTCTTCCGGCGAGTTCTGATCCATTGTCGGGTTGGCAGACGAGCGTATGACGATTACGGCATAGCTGGAATAGCCAATCATCAGCATGAGCATGCAAAGCAGAGCCGTGTTCTTTATGCGGGCGCTGACCAGAGGCTTCTTGGCTCCGGTCTTGCGGTTGATGACATACCAAAGCACGGCCAGTACAACCACGCCTGTGAAGAATGCAGACCATCCGTAGCCGTAGAACGGTACACCGAGCATGGCCACAGCCAGTACGAATGACATGTTGGAGCGCTTGAAGTCTTTGTCGGTGTAGCTCTCGTAGATGGCCCAGATGACTGCGGCAACAAGCAGAATGATGTATATTATGACGCCCGTGTTGAACGGACAGCCCAGCGTGTTGACAAAGAACAGTTCGAACCATCCGCCAACGGTCACGATACCGGGCACCACGCCGTAAAGTATCGCGGCAACAAGGACGAACGATATGACCAGCGCCATGAGCGAGCCTTTCAGGTTGGCGTTGGGGAACTTGCGGTAATAGAACACCAGCACGATGGCCGGCACGCAGAGCAGGTTGAGCAGATGGACACCTATGCTAAGGCCCGTCATGTACATTATCAGTACCAGCCAGCGGTCGCTGTGAGGCTCGTCGGCATGGTCTTCCCATTTGAGAATGAGCCAGAACACAACAGCCGTGAACGCCGATGAGTAGGCATATACCTCGCCTTCAACAGCGCTGAACCAGAATGTGTCGCTGAAAGTGTATATCAGTGCGCCGACCAGTCCGCTTGCTTCAATGGCTATCAGTTTGCCCGTGTTGAGCGAGTCCCAGTCTTTAAGGATAAGTTTGCGTGTAAGGTGGGTGATTGTCCAGAAAAGGAACAATATGCACGTGGCACTGAGCAATGCGCTCATTGTGTTGACCATGAGTGCCACTTGCGACGGGTCGCTTGCAAACTGGGAGAAGATGTTTGCCGTAAGCATGAAGAAAGGCGCTCCTGGCGGATGTCCTATCTCAAGCTTGTAACCTGTGGTTATGAATTCAGGACAGTCCCAGAAGCTGGCTGTCGGCTCAATGGTGCTGCAATATACAAAGGCGGCTATCAGAAAGGCCAGCCAGCCCATGACATTGTCAACTAGTTTAAATTGTTTCATTTAAAATTATGATATTGATTATTTGTTCTTACAAAATCTTCAATAAAACTGTTTGCAAAGATACAAACTTTGTTGCGTGCAGCCGTTTAATTATTATATTTTAACGTAAATACAGCGGCTTACGGCCCTGAGACGGCCGGACGGGTAAATGTGTGCGGGGGTGCCGGTTGTTCATCGTGTTGTGCGGCTGCTTCTCCGGTTACATTATGAAAGGTAAGCTTTGGGCTTGTAAAAGCTTACCTTTTGGTTTACGAAAGCTTATCTTTTAGACTGCAAAAGCTTACCTTTTATAGACATAGTCCGGAAGTGTGAAAAGTGCAAAACAAAATGTCAGGATATTTGCCGTAGAACTTACATTTAGTTATTGCGGGCAAAATATTCTGAAAATACTGTAAATCGGCGCTGTGGCGGCTGTTTTTGTCGGCAGCAGTGGCTATCTTTGCATCATCTTGGCGGTGTCATGTAGTATGATGGATTATCTTATGATTTGCTGCAGGTTGGCATGTATAATGGCCGGCAGGAGTGGTGGCGCGGTGTTGGCTCTGCTCTTGTGGCTGTCGGTGTGGCGTGCGGGCCGTGCCCAGGTTACCGGTGTGGTGTTCGACATGGAAACTCTCCGGCCTGTCTCAGGCGTAAAGATATACATGAATCCGGCAGGCCGTACAGACACCGACATTTACGGGCGCTTCAACATAGGTGCTGAAGTCAACAGCGTGACATTTACTCATGGCAGCTTCGAGAGTCTGTCTATGAACGTGGAAGAGATACGTGACACGGTGTGGCTGATTCCGAAGACGCGCCGGCTTGACGAGGTGGTGATTTACGGAGTGAAGCCGAAACTTGGCTTTGACATGAAAGACGCCGTGCGCCGCAATATAGGCGGAGCCGGCAGAGGACCGAGCGGGATGGATATCTTTTCCATATTCAATTTCAAGGCCAATAAGCAGGCCCGTCGCCGTAAGGAGATTAAAAAGATGCTTGACAAGTATTGACACCGTTTGTTACGGCACCGCTGTCGTTGAGGTTTATGCTGTCTTATTAATTAATAAGGTGTAACGTGTCAACCGTCAGGTTGCCGCAGACTGATATGCCGGCAAATGTCGGCGGCGCAGACAATTATTTATCTATAAGCGATGATTTTTGCTTTATCATTTATCGGTATCAATTTTTTTGTGTAACTTTGCCAAATAAAGCGGTTATATATGCTTATGCCGTAGGACAGGGTGGCATGCCGTGAGACATGGCAACCCTGAACAGAGAGAAACTATTTACTAAAATAATAAAGACATAAACCTTTTAATACAACACAATTCTTATGAGAAAATCTTTACTAAAGATGGGCTTGTTGTGCCTTGTGACCATCGTGTCTGCGGTGGCGAAAGCGCAGAGCGAGTCTAACATCCAGGAAAAAGAGCTTTACTCTTCAGATTTTACAGAGTGGAGCAGTCTTGACGCATCTGCAAAAGAAACGGTGGCGCAAACCGCAACCACCAAGTACAGTCATGAAGAAATCGCCTTCACTGTTTATAACACGAACGTGGCGCCTGACCCCAACGACATCGGCATAGACTGGAACAAATTTGACGACAGCATGGTTGGCGGCACGCTGCAGGCCGAGAAAAACGGAGGCTCGTACATCACTACGTCGGCACTGGCATCGGTGACTAAGGTTACGTTCGTACACGGAGCCACCGGCGGCAACCGCGGATGGTCGCTTTGGGCCAAAGGCGACGGTGATGCAGACTGGGTGCAGCTTACCACAAAGACAGCCGATCCTGCAGGATGGTCGGAAGTAACGGCCACGGTAAACCGCACCAACTGCCAGCTGAAATTTACCAATCTGGCAGATGCGCAGAACGCATACATGTTCCGCCTGAACATCTATGGTAACGTTGACATGTCACTGACGCCGGCTCTCGGCTCGTTCACTTTCAACGATTCAACATATCAGGCCGGAGAAATATTCGCAGAGACAACTCCCGGTGTGCAGGAAGCAGAGATTGAGGTGTGGAACGACAGCGAAATGCCGTCGGAAAGCAACCCCATAACCGATGTGACATGCGACAACGGCGAGGTGGAAAGCGTAACTTATTCTGTCAATGACGACGGCTCTACTGTTGTTTCAATCACGGTTGTGGCCGGTGGTGAGTCAATGGTTTACAATGCCATATTTAAGTATAAGCCGTATTTCACGCTCACTTATTACAGAATTGACGGTACTGCCCACAGCGAGACTCAGAAAGTGGAGAAAGACAGACCGATAGGTGAGTTTGCATACGGAATGAATGATGAAATCGACATAATACCCGAGAGCATGGCTTTCCGCGGCTGGTTTGTCTCACCCGAGGGCGGCGAGAAGTACACCACGGACTATGTTGTCACTTCAGATTTGAGCCTGTATGCTGTGGCTACAGACATAGAAATGGCCGACCCGACCAAGCGCTATACATTCACTCTGACCGACAAATATTTTTATGATGAAGACCACGAGGCATTCAATGCTGAAGGGGCACAGTTCCATGACACAACTCACGGATGGACACTTGAGAATGACGGTAAGATTGATCTGCTCGTAGGCGGTCACGCATACATCATTGCCACGCTCTGCCGTTACAGCAAGCAGGACGCCGTACTGACTCTGACCGATGCCGCAGGCAACGAAGTGGCCACGGCGAGCGGTTACAGTTCTACCGATGGCAAGACTGTCATGATGGAGTACACCGGCGATGCCGGAACACTGACTCTTACCACAAGCAACGAGGTATATCTGCACAAGCTCGTCATTGCCAACGTGCAGGGCGCTCCCGTGGAAAAGAACGAACAGGGATATTACGTTGTACGTCAGGGCGACGGCGGCAATCTGCTCACCGTTCTTGACATCGTAAACTCTCGGGCTTCAGCCGACGAACGTACATATATCTTCCTGCCCGACGGCACATACGACTTGGGCAACGAAGTACTTACGCCGATTTCGGGTGACAACATCTCGATTATCGGTCAGAGCATGGATAACACCATAATAGTAAACGAAGCTCCGGTTGAGGGCATCGGTGTGTCTGCCACATTCCTCATCACGGGAAGCAACACTTACATTCAGGACGTGACGCTGAAAAACGCATACGACTATTATCAGCCGGGCTTCGCCGGACGTGCCGTGGTTATTCAGGACAAGGGTGACCGCACAATCTGCAAGAACGTAAGGCTGCTGTCTTATCAGGACACTTATTATTCGAACAACAACGCACAGTTCTATTTTGAGAACTCCGACATCCACGGCACCGTTGACTTCATCTGTGGCGGAGGTGACGTGTTCTTCAACGGCTGTACGCTGACAGTTGAGCCTCGCAATGCCGACGGCTCTGGCGAATGTACGCTGACAGCTCCATCTACCGATGTTGCCGGCGGCAACCAATGGGGATATGTGTTCAGCGGATGTACTATCAACAGCCTGGCCGAGAGATTCAATTACGGCCGTGCATGGAACGACCGTCCGCGTTGCGCATACATCAACACCACTCTGTTGCAGCCCGAAAGACTCAACTCCACACGCTGGACGACAGGCGGAATGAACGTGCCCGCAGACAAGTTTGTCGAATATAACACGATGGACGAGAGCGGAAAGGTAATCTCGCCCGAATCGCTTGTGCTGACATTCAAAAAAGACAGCAAGGAGAATACGTTTGAGACAATACTTACGGCAGAAGAGGCCGCAGAGTATGACATAGACAATGTATTTGCCGACTGGACTCCGGATGAATATACCGTACAGAAACAGATGGGTCTGCTCCGTGGCGAAGGCACAACTCTGACGTGGGATGCAGTTGACGGTGCCATTGCTTATGCGGTGTTCATGAATGGTACTTATGTAGGCATGACGACAACAAATTCTATTTCTGTTGATGCTGCGGCAACAGATGCTTCATTCGACGGATACACTGTACGTGCGGCAAATGCTCACGGAGGCTTCGGTCCTGCTTCAAGCACGACAACGGCCATATCAGGCGTTGAGGCTGAGACGGAAAATGTGGCTTCTACGGCATATTACAGTCTGCAGGGCTCGCGTGTAGGCAAATCTTACAAGGGTGTTGTCATCAAGGTCGACACAATGGCTGACGGCAGCACTAAGGCTGTGAAAGTGGTAAAATAACTTTTAGTGAGATACATTATGTTTAAGACAAACCGTTTATTACAAATGTTCTTGCTGGCGGCAGGACTGGTGGCTGTGTCACCGGTCTCTGCACAGCAGGACGCTTTGCCTGCTTTCCCGGGTGCCGAAGGTTTCGGCCGTTACACAACGGGAGGACGCGGAGGTAAGGTGGTACATGTTACCAACCTTGATGATGCGGGCGTAGGCTCGTTGAGATGGGCGCTGGCACAGTCAGGCGCGAAGACGATAGTGTTCGATGTTTCAGGTACAATTCATCTTAAAAGTGAATTGAGGCTGAGAAGCGACAATGTGACCATTGCCGGACAGACAGCTCCCGGCGACGGTATCTGCATTGCCGACTATCCGTTTGTCATCGCTGCCGACAACGTTATCATACGTTTCATACGTTTCCGTCTCGGCAATAAGGAGGTAGCCCATCATGAGGGTGACGGTCTTGGCGGTATGGACAACAAGAACATCATGATTGACCACTGCTCGGTAAGTTGGAGTGTCGATGAATGTCTGTCGGTTTACGGCAGCGACAGCCTTACGGTGCAGTGGTGCATCGCCTCGCAGAGTCTGCGCAACTCAGGTCATTCTAAGGGACGTCACGGCTACGGCGGCAACTGGGGTGGCGCCGGTGCTTCTTATCACCATAACCTCATAGCGCATCATGATTCGCGCACGCCCCGTCTCGGTCCGCGTCCCGGTACACAGACACGCGAACAGATGGACTTGCGCAACAACGTGATGTACAACTGGGCCGGCAACGGCTGTTACGGCGGTGAAGGCATGAAAGTAAACATCGTGAACAATTATTACAAACCCGGTCCGGCTACAAGGACACGCAACTCAAATGTGCAGAAGCGTATCGCGAAAATAGATATACGTACCACAGATTATACTGACCATGACACGGATAATCCGAACGACTGGGATGTAATGTGGCATGTATGGGGTAAGTATTACGTTAACGGCAATGTCAATCCTGATAATGCGGATGTTACTGAAGACAACTGGACTTATGGTATTTATAATCAGATAGACCAGTCAGATGTTGACAACACATTTGATGATGCTGTACGTGATACGATGCGTCTTGACGAACCAATCGAATTTGTGGCTGTTACGACACATTCTGCCGAGATGGCATACGAGCGTGTGCTTGACTATGTTGGTGCATCACTGCATAGGGATTGGGTTGACGAGCTTATCGTCAGCGATGTACGTAACGGAGAAGCCTCATGTACGGGCCTTAACAGTGACACGAAAAGTCTGCCCGGTATCATCGACTCTCAGGACGACCTGAAGCAGGCATTCCCCGATGCCGGTGACGACTGGAGTGCATGGCCTGAATTGGCAAGTGAGCCTGCACCGCTCGACACGGACCAGGATGGTATGCCCGATGAGTGGGAAGACGCCAACGGCCTTGACAAAAATGATGCAACCGACGGTGCGGCAGTGAGCGAGAATGGTTATACCAATCTTGAGAACTACATCAACGGCATTGTTGCGCACATCATGGAGGCCGGCAACGAAGGCGGAGTGATGTTAAGTGGCAACGAGCAGTTTACCACCGGTATAGAAGAAGTGGTAGTAGAAGGCATGAACTCAGGCAAGATTTACAACTTGCAGGGCATGGAGGTTAAAGAGCCTCTGCAGCGTGGTATTTACATCCGCGACGGTAAGAAATTCGTTGTGAGATAATTAAAAAAGAGAGGAAGGGAAAAAGGTAAGATTGTAAACAGACCAATGAGTAAAATATATGCTCAGACGTGTTTGCCATGTGTGTGTTCCTTTTTCTTTTTCTCTCTTTCCATTTTTATTTACTTGTTTTTATCAGTTTGATTGTGATGAAACGAAAAAATCTGTTTATTGTTTTTGTGGCGTTTGCACTGTCGGCCGGTGCCCAGACTTTGCCTTATCAGAATTCCGGTCTGTCGGCGAGAGAACGTGCAGAGGATTTGTGCGCACGGCTTACTTTGGAAGAAAAGGCCACGCTGATGATGAATAACTCAAAAGCCATCCCCCGATTGGGCATACCGGAGTTTGCATGGTGGAGTGAGGCTCTGCATGGTGTCGGTCGCAACGGCATCAGTACAGTGTTCCCTTCTTGTATAGGCATGGCTTCGTCGTTTGATGACGTTTTGCTTGAACGTATATATACGGCTGTCAGTGATGAGGCCCGTGCCAAGAATACTGCCCAGCGGCGTAATGGTGGCGGTGTCGGAACTTATCAGGGACTGTCGTTTTGGACGCCTAACATTAATATATTCCGTGACCCGCGTTGGGGTAGAGGACAGGAGACTTATGGTGAAGACCCGTACATGAATTCACGCATGGGACTTGCCGTGGTGCGTGGTTTGCAAGGTCCGGCCGGTCATAAATATATGAAGTTGTATGCCTGTGCCAAGCATTTTGCCGTGCATAGCGGCCCCGAGAAGACCCGTCACAGTTTTAACATTGAAGATTTGCCGGCACGTGATTTGTGGGAGACATATTTGCCTGCATTTAAGGATTTAGTACAGATTGGTGGTGTAAAAGAGGTGATGTGTGCCTATCAGCGTTTTGACGGCGATCCCTGTTGTGGTAGTAACCGACTGTTGCAGCAGATACTTCGTGACGACTGGGGATTTGACGGTCTTGTCGTAAGCGACTGTGGTGCGATAAGCGATTTTTGGGAGCCGGGTGCCCACGGAGTGTCTGATGATGCCGCTTCTGCTTCGGCCAAAGCCGTTATCAGCGGAACGGATGTTGAATGTGGCAGTAATTACAGAAATCTGCCTGACGCAGTAAAAGCCGGAGAAATAACGGAAGAGCAGATAAACAAGAGTGTTGTGCGGTTGCTTGAGGCACGTTTTGAACTTGGTGATTTTGATGCGGACTCACTTGTTGAGTGGACAGATATTCCTGAAAGTGTCATTGCCTGCAAAACTCATAAGGATTTGGCTTTGCAGATGGCACGTGAGCAGATGGTATTGCTGCATAACAGAAACAACACATTGCCTTTGGATAAGAATGCCGGTAAGATAATGGTTATGGGACCAAATGCAGCTGATTCAATTATGCTGTGGGGCATTTATTACGGGCAACCCAGTCATTCGGTGACAATTCTTGACGGAATAAAAAACAAGTTGGGTGACAGTGTGTCTTATTCAAAAGCTTGTGAGATAACCTCGATGACTGAGAGTGAGAGTGTTTTTTCCAGACTTGTCAGTGATGACGGGCGTAATGGCATGAGTGCTAAATTCTGGAATAACACCAAAATGGAAGGAGAGCCGGTGTATGAAACGGTTTATGGCAGTGCGTTGCGTTTCGATAACGGTGGTAACACCGTGTTTGCTCCGGGGGTGAGCCTCACTGATTTTACGGCGAGCTTCCGTGGTTCTTTTGTTGCAGGCAAGGATGAGGAACTTGATGTTGTTTACACCAATGATGACGGTTTCAGACTGATTGTCAACGGTGATACTGTGGCAAATCGCTGGAAAGCAGACCCGTTGCGGTTTACCAAAAGAAAACTGAGTGTGAAAAAAGGGCAGAAGTACGATGTACAGGTGGACTACATGCAGCTTGCCGGAGGAGCCACGCTTAATTTTGACCTCGCGTCAGTACATGACGTTACGGAACAGGAACTTGTAAACAGAGCAAAAGATGTTGAGACGATAATCTTTGTCGGCGGTATATCTCCTAATCTCGAGCGCGAGGAAGCTAAGGTTAATGAGCCCGGTTTTGACAATGGTGACCGTACGAGCATCGAACTTCCGGCCGTGCAGCGTGATATTCTGAAAGCTTTACATGAAGCCGGCAAGAAAGTGGTGTTTGTCAATTGCAGCGGTAGTGCCGTTGCCCTGACGCCCGAGCTTGAGACTTGTGACGCAATATTGCAGGCATGGTATCCGGGCGAACAGGGAGGTAATGCCGTTGCCGATGTTCTTTTCGGTGATTATAATCCTTGCGGCAAACTGCCCGTTACGTTTTATAAAGACGATTTGCAACTCCCGCCTTTTGATGATTATCACATGAAAGGCCGCACATATCGTTATTTCAAGGGTGAGCCGTTGTTCCCGTTTGGTTATGGTCTTAGTTATACTACATTTGCCATAGGTGCAGTATCTTATGATGCAAATGCTACCGGCGGTAAAATTACGGTTGAGGTTAGCAATACAGGTGAACGTGACGGAGCGGAAGTTGTTCAGGTTTATCTGCGTAATCCTGCCGATATAGAAGGGCCGGTTAAGACTTTGCGTGGCTTTGCACGGGTTGAGCTTAAGGCAGGAGAAACAAAGAATGTCGTGATAGATTTTCCTCACAGCAGCTTTGAATGGTGGGACAGTGAGACAAACACGATGTGTGTGAAGTCAGGAAAGTATGAGCTGATGGTCGGAACATCAAGTCTGGAAAAAGATTTAAAGACAATATCCGTGACTTTTTGATCATAAAATTAAAGACACTTCTTATATCTGAAAAGGTTATCTTTTGGCGGACAAAAGATAACCTTTTACTTTTTTATATGTATGTGTCGGTTTTATATTTCAAGTTCTACAGGACAGTGGTCAGAGCCGTAAATCTCATTATGAATCTTTGCCGACTTTATGTCATCGGTCAGTCTGTTTGAAACGATAAAATAGTCTATGCGCCAGCCTGCATTCTTTTCACGTGCATGAAAACGGTATGACCACCATGAGTAGGCGCCTTCAACGTCAGGATAAAAATATCGGAATGTGTCAGTAAAACCGGCTTCAAGCAGCTGTGTGAATTTGTAACGCTCCTCATCGGTAAAGCCGGCATTGCGGCGGTTTGTCTTTGGATTCTTAAGGTCTATTTCCTGGTGGGCAACATTCATGTCTCCGCACGCAATCACCGGTTTATGCCGGTCAAGTTGCATGAGGTAGGCACGAAAATCGTCATCCCATGTCATACGGTAATCAAGTCGTTTTAGTCCGTCCTGTGAGTTGGGTGTGTATACGTTTACGAGATAAAAACGTTCAGTTTCTATTGTAATTACACGTCCTTCATGGTCGTGGTCGTCAATGCCAAGTCCGTATGTAACGTTGAGGGGTTGATGGCGTGTGAATATTGCCGTACCTGAATATCCTTTCTTCTCGGCATAATTCCAATATGATGTATAGCCGTCGAAGTCAAGGTCAAGTTGTCCTTTCTGCATCTTTGTTTCTTGCAGACAGAAGAAGTCAGCATTAAGTTGGTTGAAAGCATCACTGAATCCTTTTCCTTCACAGGCACGTAGGCCGTTGACATTCCATGAAACGAGTTTCATATTTTTACATTTAATGATTGAAATGAAGTGTGGGTAATTAAAAAATTAAGGAAGTAATGACTTTTACTTCCTTAATTTTTTTATCTGTTTCTGTATTTAAAATTTTGCCATCTTAATGGCATCAATTGCACATTCATCGCCTTTATTTCCGAGACGTCCTCCGCTGCGGTCTTTGGCTTGTTGTAAGTCATTGGTTGTCAGCAGACCGTAAATTACAGGAATCTCACTTTTGGCGTTGAGTTTTGCTATGCCGTATGTTACACCCTGACAAATGTAATCAAAGTGTGGGGTCTCACCTCTTATTACGCTTCCCAATATGATAATTGCATCATATCCTCCGTTAAGCGTCATCTGATGGGCACCGTATATCAGTTCAAAGCTTCCCGGTACAGTTTTGACGTGAATGTTTTCAGGCAGAGCCCCGTGCTTTTCGAGCGTTTTTACGGCACCGTCAAGGAGTGCCCCTGTTATTTCAGGATTCCATTCAGCAACAACGATACCGAAGCACATGTTGCTTGCGTCAGGCACATTGGCCGGGTCATAGTCTGACAGGTTGTGCAGTGATGTGGCCATTATTTTATTGTAGCTCGTTCGATGTATTTGTCAATTTCGCCGTAAATGGGAGAGTTGACATATTTGTTTTTAATCTCTTTATAGATTGTGAGAGCTTCGTCCTTCTTGCCTTGACTCTCAAGTATTTCACCGGCCTGGAGAAGGAAAGCCGGAGAAATGCTGTTGTTTGTCTTGTCTGCAGCTTCGGCATCGGCCATGCTTGCAGCTTTCTTGAGACATTCCACTGCTTTGTCGAGCTGCTTCACGTGTGCGTAAGCATTACCGAGAGCAGCTACGGCAGCCGGACTGATCATCTCGTCATCGGCGGGAGAATATTTCTCGAGATATTTGATGGCGTCATTCCATTTGTCAAGGTTTGCATAGCAAAGTCCTGTATAGAGATTGGCCAGATTGCCGGCATCAGTACTTCCGTAGTCAGAAGCGATGTTGATGAATCCCCTGTAGCCGGTGCTGTCGCCTTTGAGTGCGATATCATATTGGCCGTTGGCGAAATATTCTTGACCTTTGGCCAATGCGGTACTTGCTTCCTGTTCTCTCGGACCGGAAATGTAAGTGTTGTAGCAAAGAACTCCTGCCACGATGATGATGACTACAATGATAGCGATAGAGATTGTTTTCTTATGTTTCAAGAATACAGCCTCTTTCTGATTGAGGGCATCTTCCATCGTGCCCTTCTGTTCTTTAAGATTTGCCATTTATTTGTGATTTTTTAATTTACGAATTCATAAAGCGTGGCAAAATTACGGATTTTATCCTGAATATTGAAATTTATAGCAGACTTTTTTTGTTTTTCACTGATAAAAGGACTAACTTTGCACTGAACTTGAGAGGCAAGACGTATGTTTTTGAGTAAATTGTCAATAATTAATTATAAGAATATCGGTGAGGCTGAGCTTGCCTTCTCTCCAAAACTTAACTGTTTTATCGGGCATAACGGTGAGGGTAAGACCAATCTGCTTGATGCTGTTTATTATTTGTCTTTTTGCCGTAGCTGCAATGCCGTTCCTGATTCTCAGATTATTCGTCATGGGTATGATTTTTTTATGCTTGACGGCCGATATGTCAATGAACAAGGTGGTGAAGAAGACGTGTCTTGCGGCATGAAGAAGGGCACGAAGAAACGTTTCAAGCGGAATAAGAAAGAATACAAACGCCTGTCGGTTCATATTGGGCTGATACCGCTAATACTGGTGTCGCCAGCAGATACGGTGATGATAGACGGCCCGAGCGAGGAGCGGCGCAGGATGATGGATGTCGTGATATCCCAGTATGACGTCACTTATATAGATGCACTCAATCGTTATAATAAGGCGCTTCAACAGCGTAACTCGCTGCTGAAAGCTGAATGTGGACCTGACGAAGAGCTTCTGTCGCTTTGGGAGGAGCAGATGGCCGAATATGGTGAAATAGTTTTCAGCAAGCGTGATGATTTTGTTCGCCGGATAGTGCCTGTGTTCCAGAAATTTTATAGAAGCATATCACAAGAGAAAGAGAATGTGTCGCTTGGGTATATTTCTCATTGCCAGCGTGGACCATTGCTCGATGTAATCCGCCGTGACCGTAATAAAGACATTGCCGTGGGTTATTCTTTGCATGGAGTACATCGTGATGATCTTGAAATGCTTATCGGAGATTATCCTATAAGACGTGAAGGCAGCCAGGGACAGAACAAGACTTTTGTGATATCATTGAAGCTTGCTCAGTTTGAGCTTCTTAGAGAAGTTAAAGGCGGTATTAGTCCGATATTGCTGTTGGATGATATTTTCGATAAGCTTGATGCCTGCCGTGTCGAGCAGATTGTGCGTATTGTCGGAGGTGAGGGATTCGGTCAGATATTCCTGACCGATACCAATCGTGATCATCTTGATCATATTTTGCGTAACAGCAGGTTGGATTACAGGCTGTTTTCTGTTGACAATGGCAATATAAAGACATGGGAGGGCGGTTATGTTCAGGCGTGATGTTCAGTCGTTGGCAGATATCATAGATGTGTGTCTGAGGCACGATGGTTTGGAAACACCTCTCCTGCAGAGACGTCTGCTGGATGCTTGGGGTAAGGTTGCCGGTAAGACAATAGAACGATACACAGGCGAGAAGTTTATCAGGAATCAGACTTTATTTATCAAAATTCTTAATCCGGCGTTGCGTGCTGATTTGTCGATGATGCGTGAGCGCCTCGTGAAGAATCTGAATGTTGAAGTCGGTGCCCAGATAGTTGCAGACATAAAGTTCTTTTAGCAGACGAGTTACGAGTAGACGAGCAGACAAGGAGATTTGTTGTATAAGCAGACAAGTTGACAAGTAAACGAGCAGACAAGGAGATTTGACCACGTTTTTACATATAAGAGAAATCTCCTTGTCTGCTTGTCACTTGTCTGCTTGTACCTTTCTTGAACTTTCTCTTATTTTGAGAGTCATTGGCACCACCTCTTTATATATCTTTTTGTCACCGTTGATGTTTCTCAGAAGCAGCTCGCATACACGTTCGCCAGTGAGATGAGCCTGATCCATTATGGCCGACAGTTTGGGCGTTACAAAGAATGAAGTATCAGTTTCGGTGAAACCTATTATGGCAACATCTTCCGGTATGCGCAATCCCATAGTCTTTATGGCGTCAAAGGCGGCGTATGTTATAATGTCATTAAAGGCCAATATAGCATCCGGCCGGTCGTTGCGTTTCAGCATCTTGATTGTTGTTTCGCGTGCATAATCGTAGTCTATATTCCCGTTAACTATTATTGAGCGGTCTATTTCAATTTTTCGTTCGCGTAAGGCCTCAAGATAACCGTGTTTCCTGCGTTGCATCATGTCGAGATGCTGCGGCCCTCCGATGAAGGCTATTCTGCGGCTGCCGGTGTCGATAAGATGCAGCGTAGCTTCTTTTGCGGCTTCATCGCCGTTAGAAACTACCGATGAGAACATGTCCGGCAGGCATGTGCGTGCGAAAAACACCAGCGGAATGCCCATCTTGTTTATGTCTATGAAGTGAGAATAGTCTATTGTGTCTTGTGCCAGGCATGCTATGATGCCCACCACATACATGCCCACAAAGCTGTCTATTGCCTTTTCTTCGCGCAGATGGTCTTCATGGCTGTTGGCCGCAATGACGGCATATCCGGCTTTTGATGCGTAGTCTTCAATGCCGTCAAGCACGGCGGCATAATAGTGAGTCACTAGGTTTGGCACCACCACGCCGATTACTTTCTGAGTGTTACGTCTCAGGCTTTGTGCGAATGGGTTGGGGCGGTAGTTCAGCTCTTTTGCCAGTGCCTGTATTTTTATCCTCATCTCTTCGCCTACTTCATGGCTGTCTCTCAACGCACGCGATACGGTCGCTATGCTTACGCCCAACCTTTCGGCCATTTGCTTTAAAGAAGTTCTGCGTTGTCCCATAGTGTCGTTTAGTTGAGAATGTTTCTTGCAAAATTAACAAAAGCGGCGCAATACGCAAACGTTTACGTAATTTTTTTATGGTGATGTGTGTGAAAAAATGTTGATTTGGCATGAATAAAGAAGCAAACAAGCAGGCGAGTAGACGAGCAAACAAGCAGACGAGCAAACGAGCAAACAAGGAGATTTGCTTTGCAGTTTTTTATAAATATGTAAAACAACTTGTCAAATCTCCTTGTCTGCTCGTTTACTTGTAGATGTATGCAACGATTAGCGCGGTGGTAAGAATGAGTGAAAACACACATGACCACATCTTACTGCGTCTTTTGTTTTCCGGCCAGACGTTAATGTTTTTATGCAGTGCTGCTATTATCGGAATCATGGTTACGCCCATGCCGATGCAGAGAATGTCGGTAACGGTTTTATTTTCAAAGAAATAGTCGCTTATGCAAAATGCCAACAAGAAAATGTAGTTCAGAAACTCAGCGTTGTCTGCATTCCATTTTATTTTCATTTTGCGTTTTTCTTCATAACACAGTGTTGTTTCGTCTTTCATGATTTTGTAGTTTTTGGTTTACTGATTTATTCATGCTTTAATTTGCGAATTTATGAAAAAAACTTCAATCATCCAAATGATTTTGTTTTTTATGCAGTTATATAACTGTTTTCTGTTTATGTTAAGAAATCAGATTCCGAAACCAATCGTGAAGAAGGCTCCGTTGTATGAGTCGATGCCCGCCGTGTGAGAATTGATGTGGCGGAAGCTGACGCCGAAGTTGATGTTCGTCACTCCTGATTTTACTTTCATCATCAGTCCGATGTCGTATGATGTGTTTTTCCACGAGTCGCTTAGTCCTGCCGAAACATTGCCGCGCAGTTCGAGGTCAATGTCTTTGTCTTCAATCAGTACGTAGGCGAGTCCTCCACCGAGATTTGCTCCGTTGATGTAAGTCTTTGTCCCGTTCCGGTCATAGTGTCCGAACATGTTCGCACCGTGAATGAAAACATACGTGCGCGGTATAAACTTGTATCCGATGTTTACTCCCAGCGTCAGGGGATTCATGTCGTCACATTTTGTGCCTGAGCTTACTTCAAGGTCAAGTACAAGTTTGTCAATGAAACGTTTGCCGTCAGATGCGTTTTGGGCACATGCCACAGTCACTGCCATGAATAAGGCTGCTGAAATTAAAAATAATTTTTTCATGATTCAATTGTTTTTATTAAAATCCGTTGTTTTGTTTGTCGCAAAATTATAAAAAGAAAAAGCTTTGTTCAAATAAAATGATTTTTATTTTTTGCCCGTGTCACATGTGTCGATTTGAATTAAAGTGTTTATACCCAACCGGTTATGACAGTTGTGACACGATTTGTGACATGATAAATGTGACATTTCATTATTATTAGTTTGTGCGTTTGTTCAGAATTTTGTACTTTTGAACATAAATTTGAGTGATATGACAATAAGGCAAATGTTATTTACAATTTTCATAGTTTTTCTTTCTGCAAGTTGCGAAAACAATCATGGGATACATGAAAGTTTAGCGAGTGTGGATAGTCTTCTTTCCGATGCAAAATATGATTCAGCTTATAAAAGATTGACAATAATAAGTAAGGATGAAATAAATTCGGAAAAGGATAAAGCTTATTATAACTTGCTTGAAACGCAATGCTTGTTTTGTTTGTATAAACCCATATCTTCGGATTCGGCTATAAATTACAGCATTGAGTTCTATAAAAACAAAAAAGACAAACAACGGCTTGCAAGGGCTTTATATTATAAAGGTATTGTTTTTTATGGGGATGGTACGGAAGAGAATGCAATTAGGAATATAAAAGAGGCTGAATTATTGGCAAGAAAAATCGGAGATAAATTTTTATTGAATCGGATTTATCTGAATCTTGCGTATTTAAATGGGAATGAAGGAAATTATGATACAGCATTATACTATGCAAAAAAGTCTTTATCTGTGGCTGTTGGAAGCAATAAAAATAATTGGATAGGCTTATCTCTAAGCAAAATCAGCAACATATATAGTTTTATGATTCAATCCGACAGTGCCGCTTATTATGCAGAACAGACCATACCTTATATAAAATATCTGAGTAAGCAAGAGCTTCCCGAAGTATTGGTGAATATCAGTATAAGCCTCGCCAATGTCGGAGAAACCGGGCGTGCCGAGTATTACGCCATGCAAGCAAACAAGATAAAGCCTACTGCCGAGGCGTATTCGATACTCGGCGCGATATACTTGTCGGAAGGTAAGATTGACGATGCGGAGCTTTTGTTTGACGAGGCTCTGGAGTCAGACGACCCCGGTCTGCGTGCCGAAACTATGCTCTGGATGTCTGACGTGAAGAAAGAGCAGGGCCTTTATAAAGAGGCGGCAGAGCTGGCAGACAGAGCCTCGCGCATGAAAGACAGTATGCGGGTGGCCGGGGAACATGAGAATTTACTGAAAGTGCAGAGCGGCGTGGAACACAGTGCTGCCGAACGTGCCATAAACCTGCGTCTGCTCACTATGGCGTCAGTCTCCGGCATGTTGGTGCTTGTGATAATATGCCTGTTTATCTATCATCGCCGGCGGATGAACAAAGCCAAAAAACAGATTGTCGAAATCAGCGGGCGCATGGAGCGTTATGAACGAAGGATAGAAGAGCTGGATATTTCGGGCAAGGCTAATGAAAAAGAAATCGGACAGCTTAACAGAAAGTTGACCACGCTCAGAGAGAAGCGTGCGGAGAAATTGGGGCACGGGCGAAAATGCTATGAGGAGGTAGCAGGCGGAGGAACTACCGCGAAGTGGAAGAAATATGACTTTGAGGCTGTAGTTGAATACTGCCGTACTTTACGTCCGGAAACCGTGGAGAATATAGAGAAAGGTTACAGACGGCTGACGGCATACAATACGTTTTTCCTCTTGCTGCACGACATCGGCATTGATGACAGTCGTGTGCCATACGTTATGAACATGTCCGACGGCGCCGTGCGCACCATGCGTTACAGGCTGCGCGGCAAGGCTGTGTGACGCCTTTTGTATCATGTTGTAAATCAGTGAGTTATATCCGGCCTTGCAAAAGGTAAGCTTTTGCCTCGTAAAAGGTAACCTTTCGCCTTGTAAAAGGTAACCTTTCGCAGACCAAAAGCTTACCTTTTGGTTTTCATCCCTTTTTCTCCGGTTTGCTCAGGTGCCGGCAGCGGCGTTTCGGGGGCAGGGCGGGAGCCGGTTTTGCGGCTGTCAACAACTTTTTAAACTGATATGAAAAAACTAAAAATAGCATAAAAAGTTTTCTTTTGTCGGTGATTATGGCTAATTTTGCCGCAGGATAAGTATCGATACACAGGAAATGAAATATGCAATAATAGCCGCAGGCGAAGGCTCGCGTCTGGCCGAAGAGGGTGTGCGCGAGCCTAAACCGATGGTCAGGATAAACGGCGAACGACTGATAGACAGACTGATACGTGTGTTTAATGACAACGGGGCTGGGGGCATCGTTGTGGTTTACCGGCAGAGCATGGCCGGGGTGGGGACTCATCTGGAGAGCCTGCGCAGTACGGCCGGCGGTGCCGGGATAGAGATTGTGGCGGCCACAACGCCAAGCTCCATGCACAGCATGCTTGCCATAAGCGACCGTCTGGAGGACGGCCCGTTCTGCCTGACGACGGTCGATACGGTGTTCGACGAACAGGCGTTCGCCCGGTATGTCGGCGCCCTGAAAGAGACGCTGGCCGGAGGCGGAGCCGACGGCGTAATGGCCGTGACTGACTACATCGACGACGAGAAGCCGCTATATGTGGCCACTGACGGTGACATGAACATAACGGCTTTTCTCGATGCCGCCGATGGCTGCCGCTATGTGTCGGCAGGCATTTACGGTCTGACGCCGGGTGCTATCGGCGTGTTGCGCCGATGCGTGGAGAGGGGCGAGAGCCGCATGCGTAACTTCCAGCGGGCTTTGCTGAGCGAGGGCATGCGCCTGAAGGCGTTCAACATAGGTCGCGCTTTCGACATCGACCATGCCGCCGACATAGCCAAAGCGGAAGCCTTTTTGATTCACGGTAATAATTCATAATTCACAATTCACAATTCATAATTCATAATTGGGTTGGCAGCGTTCAAAATAATGATGCCGACATTTATGAATTGTTTATTGACAAAATTATGAATTATCATGAGCTTAATCATGAATTATGAATTGCCACCAGCCAAATTATGGATTATCATCCGCCCAATTATGAATTATGAATTGTGAATTATGAATTATAATAACCGTTTTTTGCTTAAGGTGTACAGGGCGGAGCGGTATTCGCCGAACTCTGCAGAACGCGACCGCGCCATAATGGATGCCGTGGGGGATGTGTTGGCCGGCAGGGGCTTCGACGTAGCACGGACTGACGAGGACAGCCTGCATGCCGGCGCTGCGGCAGACGTTGTGCTGAGCATGGCGAGGTCGGCACGGGCGCTCGATGTGCTGGACCGGATGCAGGCGGGAGGCACTCTCGTGGTAAACTCCGCGGCCGGCGTAAGGGCATGTGCGAGGAGCAGCGTTGACCTTACGATGAGAGCCTGCGGTCTGCCTGCCGCCCCGCTGCACGGCGACTGCGGCTATTGGCTGAAGCGGGGCGATGAAGCCGCGCAGGGACCTGACGACGTGGTGTTTGCCGCCGACAGCGCGGAGCGCGACCGGGCGATGAGGCGTTTTGCCGCGCGGGGCGTTACCGACGTGGTGGTTACGGCGCATGTGCCGGGCGACGTGGTTAAGTTTTACGGCGTGGCGGGCACCGGCTTCTTCAGAACTTACCATGCAGACGCCGGTTATTCAAAGTTCGGCGACGAGCGGCTTAACGGCTGTCCGCACCGTTATGAGTTCGATGCCGTGGCGATGCAGGCTGACGCCGCACGGCTGGCTGAACTGACGGGAGCAGACGTTTACGGAGGCGACTGCATAGTGAGAGCCGACGGCTCTTACGCCATAATCGACTTTAACGACTGGCCCAGCTTTGCCCGGTGCAGGGCTGAGGCGGCAGCGGCCATAGCCCGAAGGGTGGAGACACTCCTCGCTGCAGGCACGGCGGAATGACCCTGACGCCCGTAATGCCAGCTTATTAATTTGTTTTCAGACAAGATATATGACAAAATTCAAAGAGATACTTGACTCGTCAATCAAGTCGAAGGACACCGAAGAGTGGCTCGACATGTATTTCACGCGGCCGGTGGGCCTCGTCATCGCCCTTGCCGGCAAGCGTGTGGGGATGCACCCCAACACAATCACGATAATATCAATAGTGCTTGGCCTCGGTGCGGCTTACATGTTTGCCCACGACGGGCTGGCGTATAACGTGGCTGGCGTGCTGCTGCTCATGGCGGCCAACTTCTGCGACTCGGCCGACGGCCAGCTGGCCCGACTGACGGGACAGAAGACGCTCGCCGGGCGCATACTCGACGGCTTTGCCGGCGACGTGTGGTTTTTCGCCATATACGTGGCGATATGCCTCAGGACGATGTACCGGCCCATGCCCGGCGTTGACATGATGTGGGGCGTGTGGATATGGGCGCTGGCCGTCATTGCCGGTCTGCTGTGCCACTCGCCGCAGAGTTCGCTGGCCGACTATTACCGGCAGATACATCTGCTCTTCCTGAAAGGGCGCGAGGGCAGCGAGCTTGACACGTATGCCGGCCAGCGTGCCGTTTACGACTCACTGCCGGCGCGCGGCGCGCTGATGGCGCGTCTGTTTTACTTCAACTACGCCAACTATTGCCGCAGCCAGGAGCGGCGCTCGCCTAAATTCCAGAAGCTTATGGCGACGGTCAGGTCGGTTTACGGCGACGTGGCGCTGATGCCCGGAGAGCTGCGCCGCGAGTTTCTCGACGGCAGCCGTCCGCTGATGAAGTACACCAACATTCTGACGTTCAACATGAGGGCATTGTGCCTGTACGTTACGAGTCTGCTGGGATGCCCGTGGGTGTATCCGCTCGTAGAGATAACGGTGTTCACCGTCATTTATGTTTACATGCACAAGAGGCATGAGAGCCTGTGCGAGGGCATACTGAAAAAAATAGAAGAACAGAAAAGTATATGATAAAAGGATACATATTTGACTACGGCGGCACGCTCGACACTGCCGGCCGTCACTGGGGCAAGGTGTTGTGGGAGGCATACGTGCGCAACGGCGCAGGCGTGACCGAGCAGCAGTTTCGCGACGCTTACGTGTATGCCGAGCGCAAGCTGGGGTCAACGCGCATCGTGATGCCCGACTTCACGTTCCGCAAGACGCTTGACGTAAAGCTCGGGCTGGAGCTTGACCGGTTGGCCGGCGGGGGCTGTCTCGACATGTCGGAGCAGGCTTTGCGCGGACTGCAGGCACGTATCCTTGACTTCCTGTACGAGGGTGTGAGGCGCGAGACGTCGAAAAGCCGCGAGGTGCTTGAGGCCTTAGGCCGCGATTACCCCATGGTGCTGGTTAGCAACTTTTACGGCAACATAGGCGTTGTGCTGAAGGAGTTCGGGCTCGACGGTCTGTTCCGCGGCGTTGTTGAGTCGGCCGTTGTCGGCATACGCAAGCCCGACCCGCGTATATTCAGCTTAGGCGTCAAGGCTCTCGGAATAGAGGCAGAGGAGACGGTTGTGGTTGGCGACAGCTACGACAAAGACATCATTCCGGCTGTACAGGCCGGTTGCCATGCCGTGTGGTACAAGGGCGAGGGGTGGACAGAAAGGGAGTATGACGAGACTCTGCCCGATGCCGTGATAACGGACTTGAGCCAACTTTTAAGTAAATAGGTAGATAAGGTAATAGATGAGGAAACTTTTTATTTTATTTTTTATAACGCTGACGCAGGCAGTATGCGCGCAACGGATAACCGGAGTCGTGGTGGACGAGGAGACCGGTGACAGCATACCTTACCCCAGCGTGCAATATAAGGAGGATAATGAGAGTACGTCGGGCGATGCCGACGGACGCTTCTCGGTGGTAAGACACAACGACAGGTATCTTACGTTCAGTGCCGTGGGCTACAAGACCTTGCGGATACTGATAGGTCCTAACACTCCCTCGGAAATGCGCGTAACGCTGAAGCCGGACACGAAGAAGCTGAAAGAGGTTACGGTAAAAGCCAAGCGCGGAAAGTACAGCAGGAAGAACAATCCTGCCGTGGAGCTGATGAAGAGGGTGATTGCCGCAAAGAAACGTACCGACCTTGACAACCATGACTATTACCAGTACAGCAAGTATCAGAAAATAACGCTTGCACTTAACGACATCAATCCGGCAAGTCTTGAAAAGGAAAGCGTGAAGAAAAGGAAGTGGTATGTCGACCAGATAGAGATGTGCCCGTATAACGGCAAGCTGATATTGCCCGTTTCTGTGGATGAGACTGTCACCCAGAATCTTTACCGTAAAGACCCCAAGACAGAGAAAACCATAATAATGGGCCAGAACTCGAGCGGCATAAACGACTTCTTGCAGACGGGCGACATACTCAACACCGTGCTGAAAGACGTCTTCACCGACGTTGACCTGTATGACGACCAGATAAGGATGTTGCAATATCCGTTTACCAGCCCGATAGGTAAAGACGCGATAGCTTTCTACAGGTTTTATATAGTAGATACCGTGATGGTGGACCGCGACGAGTGTTTCCACCTGCAGTTCATGCCCAACAACCAGCAGGACTTCGGCTTCAGGGGCGACATCTGGATTCTGACCGACTCCACGCTTCACGTCAAGCGGTGTCAGCTTTCTTTGCCGAAGAAAAGTGACGTTAACTTTGTCGACAATCTCAATGTCATTCAGGAATACACCAAGCTTGACAACGGTGAGTGGGTATTGTCTGCCGATGACATGTTTGTCGAGATGTCGGTGGCCAAGAGTCTGACTAAGGCCATCGTCATAAGGACGACGAGAAACAACAGTTACATGTTCGACAGGATACCGGACATGATATTCAAAGGTAAGGCCAAAGTCAAGCTTGAGGCCAATGCCAAGATGCGCGACGATGCGTTCTGGAATCAGCATCGTGCCGTAAGACTGACCAAGAGCGAGAACTCGATGGATTCGTTCATCGAGGGGTTGAGCCGGATTAAGGGCTTCAAGTATATCATATTCGGCATCAAGGCTCTGGCCGAAAACTTTGTCGAGACGGGTAGCGCCAAGCATCCGAGCAAGGTGGACATTGGTCCGATAAACACAATGATAAGCACCAACTTTATTGACGGAGTGCGTACCAGACTCAGTGCGCAGACCACGGCCAACCTGAATCCTCACTGGTTCTTCTCCGGATACTATGCCCGCGGATGGGACAGCCGCAAGAATTACTATAAAGGCGAGGTAACGTATTCGTTCAATAAGAAAGAATATCTGCCCAGAGAGTTTCCGAAACGTACTCTCACGTTTACTTCTACGTATGATGTCTGTTCGCCGTCAGACAAGTTTGTGCATACCGACAAGGACAACGTTTTTACTGCGTGGAAGTGGACCGAAGTGGACAAGATGATGTTCTACAACCGTCAGCAGATAGAGTTCGAGCGTGAAGAGGAATGGGGCTTCAGGACAACCATAAGCCTGAAGACCGAAGAGAACGAGGCATGCGGCAGCATGTTTTTCACTCCGCTCTCACTGGCCGATGCTCAGGAGCAACAGTTAGGGCACGGCAAGATACGCACGACTGAGGCCAGAGTGCAGCTGCGCTTTGCTCCGGGCGAGACGTTTGTGAACACCAAGCAGCGCCGTCTGCCGGTGAATCTTGATGCTCCGGTGTTCACGCTGGGGCATACCGTGGGCGTGAAGGGTGTGCTTGGCGGCGACTATAACTATAACTTTACCGAAGCCAGCATATACAAACGCTTCTGGCTTAACAGTTGGGGAAAGGTGGATGTCATGGTGAAAGGCGGAGTGCAGTGGAACAAAGTGCCGTTCCCGTTGCTTATCATGCCGGCAGCCAACCTGTCATACATCGTTGAAGACGAGACATTCAACCTTATAAACAACATGGAGTTTCTTAATGACAGATATGCAAGTCTTGACCTGTCGTGGGACCTGAACGGAAAGCTTTTTAACAGAATACCGCTGTTGAAGAAGCTGAAGTGGCGTGAATGGCTCGGCGTGAAATGCTTGTGGGGAACGCTTACGGATAAGAACAATCCTATGCTTGCCGCCAATGCCGGTGACCCGTTACTGATGCAGTTTCCTGAAGGCTCTTACGTTATGGACCCCAAGCGTCCGTATGTCGAGATTGTTGCAGGTATACACAACATCTTCAAGATTGTGCATATAGAGTATGTGCGCCGCCTCAATTATCTTAATCTGCCAACTGCGCATAAAGATGGAGTGAGGATAATGATGAGGCTTACGTTCTGATTCAGATGTTAATAAAAGCATGAACAAAATATGAGAAAGATAAAGAATCCCTGGACCCGGAAAGAGGGTTACGACTGTTTCGGCTGTTGTCCGGACAATCCGATAGGAATACACATGGAGTTTTATGAAGACGGTGACGACATCGTAAGTTTCTGGAATCCTAAGACTCACTATCAAGGCTGGGTTGACACCATGCACGGCGGCATATTGGCAACCATCGTTGATGAGACTGCAGGGTGGGTGGTGTTCAGAAAGTTGCAGACGAGCGGCATGACAACCAAGCTGGAACTTAGGTACAAGCATCCCGTAATGACCACAGAGGCACAGATAACCGTGCGCGGCCATATAGCTGAACAGCGGCGTAATATTGTCTCGATAGATGTGAAGATAGAAAATTCAAAAGGAGAAGTCTGTGTTGAGGGACATGCCGTTTATTTCGCGTTCGACAAGGCCAAGGCCCGTGAAATGGGTTTTACCTCATGTGACCTTGAGGGCGATGAACTGCTGTCAATGTGAGCGGTATGTGTGATTGATTAAGATGTGGCACGGAAAAAGGCCGTTATCCTTCATCGGATAGCGGCCTTTTTCGTAACGGACATTATGTCCGTATGTCTGATTCCTGCTTATTTGTTCAGGAATTTCTTTCCGTTCTGGATAAGAATGCCTTTCGTGTCTTTGCTTACGCGCTGACCTGCGAGGTTGTAAACAGGAGCATTGCTGTCAAGTTCTTCGGCAGTGGCGTTGTTTATGCCTGAGGTTATGTCGTTGAGTGAGTAAATTTGGCTGCCTGTTGTCATTTCGTACGTGCCGTTGTAGTTGACAAGCTGTCCGTAGACAACCACCTTGTCGCCCAATTTGATTTCGTCACCGGAAGTGAAACGGTCGCCATTGAGATAGTAACCGCGGAATATCATCAGCTGGCCTTCTGTTGTCTCGCTGTCGTTGATGTAATAGGTGGCGTTGCCGAAGTCGGTTGACACTTCGTCTATTTGTGTGATGATACCTTTTACATAAACCTCGGTTTCGAGTCCTTCGCCTGCGGCAATCAGTTCGTTGGCTTCAGCCACGGTGTAAGCTGTCTCGGGAGTGTTCGATATGTCAACGCCCGGTGTAGGCTCGGTAGCTCCGTTGAGAGAGTAAATCTCACTGCCCTGTGCAACTTGCAGGTTTTCATAATAGAAGCTCAACTGTCCATAGATGATAACTTCGTCACCAACTTTGATTGCGTCTTCAGATGTGAATCTGTCGCCGTCAAAATAATAACCGCGGAATACTTCCAGTTGACCTTCTGTGCTTTCGGTGTCGTTGATGAAGTAAGTGGCGTTTCCGTAGCTTGTCGAAATTTCTTCTATTTCGGTTATTATACCTTTAATGTAAACATTAGTGCCGAGGTCTGCGCCTGAGTTTGCCAACTCTATTGCTTCAGCTACCGTGTAAGCTGTTTCAGGAGTGTTGGAAATGTCAACGGGCTCTTCTCCGTTCAGATAGACAGTGAGAGAGTTGAACTGAGTGTTGCCTGTAATGGTCAGCTCAACACTGTTTGCTGAGCCTGTCCATGTAGCGCTTGGGTCTTCAACCGTAAGTTCGCCGGTATTGACAGTGTTGTTTTCATGCCATTTCCCGCAATCAAAGTCAATGCGTGTCAGGTTGCTGCCTTCCGGGGCAGTGATGGTGAGTGTGCCCGAATACATGCGCAGGCGTGGAGTACTTGTCCAGATGCGGTTTGCGTTCTGTCCGCTCGTCAATGGAGACACTGTTACAGATACTCCGTTTACCGTACATGTGGTAAACTCGTTGAAATCACCGTCGTTGCTTTCATTTGACGATGTGCCGGGCAATGATGGGAACAACGTTGCATAATCTTCATTGAAATTGAATGTTGTCTGTGCAAATGCAGTTCCGAAGAACAGTGTCATCAGACATACTAAAGATAAGCGTAAAATTTTGTTCATAGTCGTAATTTTTGATGATTAGTAATAACTTTTACAACACACTGCAAATATAGTTCTTTTATTCTGTCGGAGAAAGATTTTCGCATTAAAATGTTGTTAATATGTTGTTAATGAAAAAAGGGAAACACCGACTGATGTTTCCCTTTTTGATATAAGGTATGATAAGTTTATTTTATAACCTTGTCTGTAGCTGTCTTTCCGTTTGCGTATGTTATCTTTCGGATGTTGATGCCCTTAACAGGCTCGCTTATCTTCACGCCATCGAGAGTGTAATACTCAATCTTGGAGACTTCAGACTGCTGTCCGGTTGTTACAGACTCTATGCCTGAAGGTATCTGGCAAGCCGGATAATATTCGTCCACGCCGGTGATGGCGTCGGCGTTTTGAGCCTTGATGATATGTTCAACGAGTGAGTTGAGGTAAACTTCCAGGTTGGTGTACCATCCTTTTTCCGTGTCGAGAGTGTAGAGGTTGGCATCCTCGGCGTTGTTCGGGTCAAGACCGTTGAGTGTTTCCCATTCATCTGGCATTCCGTCCTGGTCAGTGTCGAAGTTGGCATCACGCTGTCCTGTGGGGAAAGTCTCTTCGGTGTATCCGTTTACGTCTGAAACGAGGTCGACAAGACCTTGTTTCTTTGTTACCGAGCCTGTGTAAGTGGCTGTACCTGTGCGTGCCTCTTCCATGTAACGGGCGTCAACATCGTCGCGGATGTAAGACGCACCGCAATACTCCATGACCTTTTCAAAGGCAGTGGCGGCATTGTGAGTGGTAACTTCGCCTTCGGGTGCAGGCTCGTCCATTCTTATTCTGACGCACATGTCTCCGTTGGTGTTTTCTCTGTGTTCAACGGCATCACCATACCAGTTGAGTGTGTCGAGGCTCCATCTGTCATTGTCCATGAGGAATGTACCGCTGTCATAATCTACTCCGTCCCAGTCTCTGTTTTCGGTCACTTCGCCTCCGTTGGTTTCAGTGGTATTGCCGTTGATGTAGTAACGGCTTGTCATTCCGCGCATGTCCTCATCCGTTGAGTTTCCGCTCGAGCCTACCGATATCTGTGTCACGCGGTTAGCCTTGCTGTCGGGTGTCACAGGACCGCCTTTATAGTAATTGTTTACTATGTTGATTTGTCCTCCGCCGGGGCCTCCGTAGCATCCGTTGCTGTTATCCCAGTTGTACATCACGCAGTTGCGGAAGTCCACGTTTTCAGCCTGTACGGAGTTTTCCCACTGATACTGTTCATACAGGTCATTGTTCCTGTAACCGGTCCAATTGTAACGTGCGCCGTTAAAGCGCGGTACACGGTTTGACACGTGTGCTATCATGTTATGGTGGAAGCTGGCAAGCTTGCCGCCCCATATTCCGCCGTAGCCGTGGGCTCCTTTGCCGTGGCCTGCGTTGTTGAGGCTTTCGGCTATAGTACACCACTGCATGGTGAAGTTGTTCATGTCATAGAATGATGCCACCTCGTCTATGCTCCAGCTGAACGAGCAGTGGTCGAGTATCACGTTCTTGTGTTCGCGTGTCCAGATTGCATCGGCGCCGTCGTCGACACTTTTCTCCTGTCCGCGGCGCACGCGGATGAAGCGTATGATGATGTTGTCACCGTTGGGCCTCACCGTATAGTAGCGCAGTGTGATGCCGGGGTAGGGTGCTGTCTGTCCTGCTATTGTGGTGTTTGCGTTGATTTTCAATTCTGATCTCAGAGGTATGACACCTGCCACATCGAATACGATAGTCTTTGCTCCCGACTGTGCCAATGCCCATCTCAGCGAGCCTTCGCCGCTGTCTTCGAGATTGGTCACATGTATGATTTTTCCTCCGCGTCCGCCTGTGACGTAGCGTCCGTGGCCTTCGGCACCGGGGAATGCCGGTGCGGCGTCTTGTGCGAGTGCGGTTGAAGCGAGCATGGCAGCAGCCGCAAACAATACCATTTGTTTTTTCATCTACTTGTTGTGATTAATTTTTATTTTGTTTGTCAGATTTCGGTTGATAGTCTAAAATAAATGTTTGCGGACGGGAGAGCCGAATCATTTGTTCAGCTTCTCCACGTCGTAACCCATCTTCTCCATTTCCAGCGAAGCCCAGATGAACGGGCCTACGCCCTTGCCGTCGTTGTCGCGTATGGGCTCGCTGATGTAGTACTCAAACGACCCGTCGCGGCGCGGATTGTTCTCGGGGCCGAGACCCGAAACCTCGCAGCAGCGTGTAAGCGATATGGTCTTGTCCGGGTTGACTTTGATAAACTCTTTCAGTATGCCCTTGTATGCCTTGAGTCCTGCTTCCTTCATGCTGTCGTCGAAGTAGCCGAGGCGGGCACCTTTCAGC
>CALNFG010000006.1 GCA_939792625.1 uncultured Prevotella sp. | reverse complement strand
ATAATTAAAGAAGTATTTTCTTTTCTTTTCACCGCCTTTATGAACCCAAAGAATTGTTTCATGGCTGGCTGTCAATCTTCTTCCTGAAAGATTTGGAAAAGAATTACGCTTGTACCACGCAATTTCATTTATGATTTCCAACCCTAACAACTGGCAACATACGTTGACAAAACCAGAATTGTGATAGGTTGCATGAATCCAAATAGACCCTTCTAACTTGATAATTCTTTTCAGTTCCTTTAGCCAAGCAAATGTATTGAGGAATGAATCATTCTGAGATAACAGGTCCCATGCTTCGTTTTCAAGATTCCATTCACCACCGAAACCTGCTACCTTTTCTTTCTTGCCATAGTCCCAGTTGTGTTTTGAAGAAGCACCATAGGGAGGGTCAACAATACATAAATCAAAACTGTCAGAACCAAGAGCTTTAAGTCCTTCAAATACATCTTGGTTAATTAGATTATATTGTACTGCCATTTTATTCTACTTTTTGCTTTTGCTTACGATAAGTTCGGTAATATCAACTCCCAACAAATCTGCGATTTCGTTGAGTTTTTTAAGTCGGGTTGTATGGTGTTTTGACTCCATTTACTTACAGTACATGGAGTTTTGCCAAGTTCATCTGCAAGCCACTTTTCTGTTTTGTTCTTTTCTACTAGAACAAGTTTTAAGTAATTGAGATTAGCCATACGAGCATAATAATTTTATTCAAAGGTATCAATTTTTTATGAAATACACGACATTTGACTGAAAAATCTCTCTCTTCCCTATGATTTCTTTCGTATTCACATAAAATGCCATTTCAACGCCGTCTGAACTTTTACCGCCTAAAAGGTAAGTTTTTACCGTCCGAAAGGTAAGCTTTAACAAGCCGAAAGATAAGCTTTTGCAAACCAAAAGACAAACTTCCACGGGGTCTCTGATTATCAGGTACTTACAAAAAACCAATAACAGTAAACATCATGCTGAGTCCGCCTCCTATCCAAATAAAATTGCAAAGTATGTGCAACACTTTCAGCAATTTCAATCCTTTTGTACCTAATGTTTTCATGAGTTTATTTTCCTTTCCCATTTGATGCCGACTCGTAAATCTTTTCAAGAAAACGGATGCCATCTGCCAGTTCTTCTTCCGATATGCCGGACAACGCTTCGGCAAAGACCGTATCTACAACTGACAAAATTTTGCTTCGCAACCGAATACTTTTTTCCGTAAGAACGACATTATTCTTGTTATGGGCAACCGCCTTTCTCGTTACCAGTTCTTTTTGTTCCAAGTAGTCCACAGTTCGCTTGATAGCGGCGGCATCCTTGTGCAAATGAGTGGCAATTTCGTTTTGGCTCATGCCGTCTTTCTCAAAGAGTGTCCTTAGAACAAGGTACTGTGAATGCGGCAAGTCAATACCTTCCACTTTAAAGGCTATGTTCAGCGAGTTGGATAAAGCCCAAAGTGTTCTGTCAAGCAAGTATCCCAATGAATAAGTAGTTTCTTTTTCCATCATGTAACATGTTTTGATTACAAAGGTATAAATTATAATTGACCAATCAATAACAAGACTGACTTTTTTGTATCTATTACATGAGAATGAAATGAAAAACAATACGCTACCGTCAAATAGAAATTGCACTCCTAACTTGACGGTAGCGTAGCTTATTCCTAATATATTCCTAGACTTTACTGTCGGATTTTATCAAAACAAGGTGTGCGGAGCGGGCTTTCCATCCCGTACACACCCCATTATCGATAATTTCATCAACGCTGCGGCTCACTTGACACAATCTCCACTATTACGCGACGGTTGAAAGACGCCTCGGCATACGTGTCAACACCTCCGCGGGCCTCCACCCTTATGTTTTCGGGTTTCACGCCCATGTCTGCAAGCACGGCGGCCACCTTCTCCGCACGCTGCCGCGACAGCTCGCGGTTACGTTCGGGCGAGCCCGTGGCGCTGTCGGCATAGCCGGCTACAAGGACCGTGGCGTTGCGGGCCGCGGCATAGCGGGCCACGGGCTCCACGTTGACAAGCCCGCGCCGGTCGGCAGGCTCGGCCTCGCCTACGTTGAAGAACACCGCCGCCGGCGCCGGTATGCAGACCGAGGCCTGACTGTCTGTCGGCCGGACGTCGCCGCCGGCATCGGCGTGCAGGCTTCTCAGCCGCTCGTTGTCGGCACGCTCGTCGGCAAGCATGGCGTTGAGGGCGTCAAGCTCGGTCTGCGTCATCTCGCTGATGGCGCTGACGTCGGCTGCGGCCTCCCACGTCTTCCTGCCAAGACGGAAGGTGATACCTGCCTCGGCGTAAAACTGATTCTGGTGGTCCATAAAGCCGCGGCCGGCCGCGGCCGGCATGCCCGCAAGGTCGTTTTCAAAGCGGTTCCAGCCCACCTCAAAGCTGACGGCCAGACGGCGGCTGACCCGAAACTCGTTAAGGATGCCGGCACCGAGCCCGGCCGAATAGCGGTTGTACGTGCATGAACGCGCCACGCCCGCACCGATAAACGGAATGAAATGCCACAAGCGCCCGGGTTCATAGCCGCAGAGCATGTCCGTAAGATTGAACATCACCTGCTCGTTCAGCATCCAGTACTTGTTGCCGTTGCCGGCGCCGGCGTCTGACCATACGGCCTTTCCCCAGACGCCCGACAGCCGGGTGCGAAGCCCCAGCCCGGGGGTAAACCATTTGCCCAGGGCCAACGACAGGCCCGGAACGGAACGGAACCCGCGCAACGGGCTCTTCGACCAGCCACGGCCGTCTTCCACTCCTCCGTACCAGGCGCCCCAGCCCACGCCGCCGCTGACAAACCAATTGCTCCAAAACGTATTGGTCGCCACGCTGTGCCTGTCTGTCATGCCTTCATCCTGAGCCGGTGCGACGGCAGGCAGGCATGCGAACAACAATGATATAAACAACTGCTTCATAAAACATCTGCATTTAAATAAAACATAAAAAACGCATGGTGAGAGACTCTCCTGACGCTCACCATGCGAAGATAAGGATATTTTTTCAAAACGCATGAACTTTTTACGGGATTATCCCGCATTAAGTCCAAAAAGAGAGATAGCGGGCGCGGCGCGTCAGCCGAACAGCCGGTCAATCTCGTTTTGTTTCAGTATGCACAGCGCGGGCTTGCCGTCGGGGGTGTAGTTCACGTTGGAGCAGGTGAACAGCTCGTTCACCAGATTCTCCATGCCGGCATTGTCGAGTACCTGGCCGTAGGGCACGGCCGCGCTGCGGGCCATCCTGAGGGCCAGCGCCTCGTTGAGACGGCCGGCGGGGGCGCCGGCGGTCAGGTCGCCTGTCATGTCTTTCAGCAGACGTACGAAGTCGATGCCGTCGAGCCCGGCCGGCACGCCGTTGACCGAATAGCTGCCGCCGCCGAGGGGAGAGAGGTCGAAGCCGAGATTCTGGAGCCCCGGCATGGCGTCTTGCAGCACGACAATCTCCGAGGGTGAGAACTGCACCGTCTCGGGGAAGAGCATCTGCTGTGACTTGCCCCCGTGCCCGCTCATCTGCGAAAGATATTTCTCGTATAGGATGCGTATGTGGGCACGGTGCTGGTCTATGATCATCAGGCCCGATTTTACTGCCGTCATTATGTACCTGCCCTTATACTGATAGTGGGCCGGCGACTTTTCGTCGGCCGGGCCGCCGATGTCTTCGCCGCCGGGGGCGAAAATCTCTCCTTCGGCAGGTGCCGGCCCGCCGGCGCCCGGCGAAGTCGCACGGCCGAGCCCCTCGTACAGCTGCTCCCACTGCGACGCGCCGCCAGAGCCGCCCACGGCCTGCGGCCGTGCGGCAGAGGAGGGAGAGGAGGAGGAGCGGAACGGATTGTAATGCGGATTGAAGTCAAGTTCAGGCGCCTGCGGTTCGCCGTTTGAGGGGTTGAACACCGGTATGTCGGGCTTGCCCTCGGTGTCGAAGTCTATCGAGGGCACATCGTTGAAGCGCCCTATGGTGTCTTTGACGGCCGCAAGCAGAATCTGCCACACCGTATGCTCGTTCTCAAATTTTATCTCGGTCTTCGTGGGGTGTATGTTCACGTCGATATCTTCGGGCCTGACGTCAAAGTAGATGAAATAGGATACCTGCTCGCCCGCGGGCACAAGACGGTCGAAAGCGGTCATGACGGCCTTGTGAAAGTACGGATGCTTCATGTAACGGCCGTTGACGAAGAAGTACTGGTGAAGGCCCTTCTTGCGAGCCGACTCGGGCTTGCCCACGAATCCGGTGATGTTGCAAACGGTGGTCTCTACCTTCACGGGCAGGAGGTCTTGGTTGAGCTTACGGCCGAAAATGTCGACAATGCGCTGGCGGAGACTGCCCGGCCTGAGGTTAAACACTTCCGTGCCGTTGCTGTGAAAGGTGAAGCAGATGTCCGGACAGACAAGGGCTATGCGCTCAAAGGCGGTAAGGATGTTGTTCAGCTCGGTGGTGTTCGACTTCAGGAACTTGCGCCTTGCAGGTACGTTGTAAAAGATGTTCTCCACCGAGAAATTGCTGCCCACGGGACACGACACGGGTTCCTGGCCTGCAAACCTTGAGCCGGCGACGGATATGTGGGTGCCTATCTCGTCGGCGGCCGTCCTTGTTTTCAGCTCGACTTGTGCCACGGCCGCTATCGACGCGAGGGCCTCGCCGCGAAACCCCATGGTGTGAAGCGAGAACAGGTCGTCAGCCTTGCGTATCTTTGAGGTGGCGTGGCGCTCGAAAGACATGCGCGCATCGGTGGCCGACATACCCTTGCCGTCGTCGATGACCTGAATGGACGTGCGGCCGGCGTCGATGACAAGCACGTTGATTGTTCCGGCTCCGGCGTCAACGGAGTTTTCCACAAGCTCCTTTATCACCGACGCCGGGCGCTGGATTACCTCGCCGGCGGCTATCTGGTTGGCCACCGAATCGGGCAAAAGTTGTATTACATCACTCATATAATATCTGTTGGAACAATTAAGAAACTGACAAAAACAAGAATGTCGTGCCCCATCCGTAGAAACGTGTCTGCAAAAAACGGACAAACAACAGCTTCTAAAGGACAAGCAGCAACTTCCAAAGGGCCACAAGCAGTATCAGCAGCACCAATATTGCTCCGTAGCTCATCACAAAGCCGCCGGCCTGCCTGCGCTCATGCCTGCGGCGCGCATATCTGGTGGAACGAAGAAACATCCCCCTTATCTCCTCACGTCCGCCGGGCTTTGCTCGGCACAGGCCGAGTTCGGCCTTTGCACGGTCTTCTATGGCCTTCAGCCTGTCTTTACGCTCGTCTGCAAACATATATCTGTGTCTGAAGGCACGTGGCTTACGAATGTCAAACAGCCTCATACTCTCTCTCCTTCCCTCTCTCCACGGCCATTACTGTTCCTTTTCCACGCCGGCGAGCCGTGTGTTGCCTCCGGCTGCTACGGGAGCGGCGCCTCCGGCCTGTACCGGAGCGGCCGTGGAGCCTTGCTGCGGGTTGTCTGCGGCCTGATGTCCGGGCTGCTCCTTATGTTCCGGAGCGGCCGGCTGAGACGCGGGCACGCTGTCTTGCGTCTCCCTGTCTGACACCGTTCCGCCTGCACTGATATACTGCAACGGGGCCGCCTTCCGGCTGATGTTTCTCAGCTCTGAGCCTTTCGACTTGCCGCGCCAGTTGAATATGTCATATTTGTCCGTCGGACGGATATAGTCAAACCATGCGAACGACGGCAGCTTGTCCTTCGCCGGCGGAATCTGGGTTATGGGATACATCACGCCGCTCTGCTTGCACGTCCAGATAGACTGAAGCTGTCGGTCAAGCATGAACATGCGCATGGTGTCGGTCTCAAGATTGGTCATGCTGATAAGCGAACTGTCCTTGTCGTCCTGAAAATAATACACACACTGCACATTGCCTATGGCCTCGGTCTCGCGCAGCTCTCCGTCAGTGAAGTATCCGAACATCTCGCGCGAGGCTATCTGGTTAAACCTGGTGCTGTCGGGCAGCATCTCGACAGAAAGAGCCTGATTGATGACGTGTGCGCGGTCGATGGTGGAGTCCTTCATGAACACCTCGATCACCTCGCCGAGCAACTGGCGGCCGGCATTCCAGGTGATGGGGTCTTTATACATGGTGAGACACGAGTCTTTGGTATTGTACACCAATGAATCGCAAACGGCCTGGACATCCGTGCGGTAAGCCCTCACCTTATAATAACAATGGGCCTTGCGGTACACTGAATCAGTGTTGATATTGAAGGTATAGACCTTCATCGAGTCCGAATGGACAAACAGGGTGTCGCCCTGTGAATAGTCTTTCAGCACGGCACTGTCGGTTGCGAAAGCGTAACCTGTGCTGTCATTGTACCATACGTAATTGCCTGTAAGCTGATTCTTGTTTACGGTATCATTGTAAACCACATTACTGAAACCCTCGCTTATGCCTGTCTTCTCATCATGAAACAGGCTGTCGCCCGTCAGTGTCTTTCCGTTATTGGTGACGGTCGAACGGCCGTAAAGACGGGCATAGTCCTTGTTTGTGTCGTAAAAACCTTGAGATGTATGTATCACACTCTCGTCCGACGTTATCACCGAAGGGCCCACGATATGAGCCAATGACGTCCTGGTGTCATAATGCAAGGTATCGGTCGTGAGAACAAACTTGGGATTCTTCAGACTTACATTATAATTAAACACCGACATCCTTGTCTCGGTATCATACTCACCCCAATCTGATACAAGCACGTTCTGCCTGTCTATCATCTTGCCCCCTTCAAAGAAATAACCTATGCCGTACAGACGGTCGTAATTAAGACTGTCCGTGTACAGCTTGGTCTTTCTGTGTGTCAGCACAACATTATGACGCGCCTCGGCCATCTGGTCGTTACCGTCATAGAAGGCATAGTCGCTGAAAAGCGACAGAGTGTCACCCTGATACATCTTTACATGGCCGAAAGCACGGAAAGAATTTGACTCCTGATAGAAATAAGCACTGTCGCAATAAAGCTTTGCACCCTTGTGCCTGAATGACACATTGCCGTTGAGTACCTGGGCCGTGGGATTATTGCCGAACTGATTATACCGCAGACTGTCGGCATGTATAAGGTAAACACGCTCGTCAGTCTTTGCCCGCCGTTTGTTCTTAGGCGCCTGCCGCGACTGCACAAGGCCAAGCCCAAACAGGCATAGAATCATCATGATGAGAATCCTATGCCCGCCGAATAAATTTTTCAACTTGTTGTCGTCTGTCGTCATTTAACCCAACCCTGATATTGGAAATCACAATTCTTATAACGGTCGTTTATACGGATATATGTAGTCTTTATCTTGTCCTTGATCCAATTATCGATAAACTCTTCCCTGCGTTTTACGAGAACAATGTCTTTCATCTCCTGGAAGTCTTCGGTTATCGTCGCACGATGCGTATCCACACGGTTTTTAAGACGGACAATGGCACATACGGTTTTGCCGTTCTTCACGTTTATCATCTGGAACGGAGCCGAAACCTGTCCTACCTCGAGCGTGTCAACCACCCTTGCCACTTCTGTGGGAAGACTGCGCATCTGAAAACGGCTGGTCATGCGGCCGTCATCACCCATATTCGCCATAAGGCCGTTATTGTTGCGCGTGTCCTTGTCGTCAGACACGAACGTCGCAGCCTGGTCGAATGTCACCTTGCCGGCACGTATGTTGCCGGCTATGGTGTCAAGCTGGGCGGCAGCCAGGTCGATGGCATTCTGAGACACTTTCGGTCTCAGCAATATGTGGCGCACCTTTATCCTGTCTCCACGTTTGTCTATCAGCTGGATTATGTGGTAGCCGAACTCCGTCTCCACAATCTTGGATATTTTCTTAGGATCGGTAAGGTTGAAAGCAACGTTAGCAAATGCAGGGTCAAGCACTCCGCGGCCTACATAATCTTGAAACTCTCCACCCTGTCGGGCCGTTCCGGGGTCTTCTGAATAAAGAGTGGCAAGCGTGGCGAACGAAGTCTCTCCGCTCGTCACACGGTTGGTATAATTACGAAGCTCGTTCTTTATGCGGTCTATTTCTGCCTGCTCCACCTTTGGAGTACGTGTGATTATCTGCACCTCCACTTCGGTGGGAATGATGGGCAGACTGTCTTCGGGCAGCTTGCTGAAATATCTGCGCACATCAGCCGGTGACACTGTGATATCCTCAACCAGCTTGTGGCGTTCACGCTCTATCAGCAGACGGTCGCGGAAGTCATCGTGCAGAGTCTGACGTATCTCGGTGATGCTCATGTTCTTATACTCCTCAAGCTTCTCCTTGCTGCCCCCGGCCATCTGAATCCAATAATTTATCTGGTCTTCAACGCTCTGTGCAACTTCAGATTCGGTCACTTCGATACTGTCTATCGCCGCCTGATGCAGGAACAACTTCTGCACGGCAAGCTGTTCGGGAATGGTGCAGTCAGGGTTGCCCTGCCATTTGCGGCCTTCCATCTCGCCCTGCAGACGCAGATTCTCGACGTCAGACAAAAGTATGGGAGCATCTCCCACCACCCAGATTACCTCGTCAACGACGCTGGCCGGATCGGGAGCGTCGGTAGCGGTATCGGCCGTAGACACAGAATCAGCCTCCACTTTGCCTTCGCTTTTTACAGTACCGGCATTGACTCCGGCAAAGAAAAACACCGACGCTGCAAGCCACAAAGCAGTTTTACCCTTCAATCTCATATATTATTTGGTATGTTTGTTTACTGTTTTCAACACGTCTTGATATATTTCAACAGGATATTTTCTGCGAAGCTCAGCCACCCATTGTTTCTCAAGCTCCTCCTGATAATCGGCAGTGACAAGGCCGCGCACATCCTGATAGCTGTCGGGCTTCTTCTTGAGAAGTTTGCCGTAGACGGCGTCTATCGGGAAATCCTTCAGCTGTGTGACAGTTGTATCTTTCTTGAATACCATCTTGTCAATGAAAGCATTGTCTCCTTCTTTAAAGATACCCTTCTCCACACGTATTCGCAACACAGAGTCGTTGTTGAATGTAGAACGCAACACATCCGCCCACTTTTCAAAGTCGACGTCCTTTACACAGTCACGCACAGCTTTTATGTCGTCTTTCTGCTTTACGTGATATACCATGCCTTTGTATCTCGGCTCCGTCCAATAATACTTCTTCTTGTTCTTTTCGAAATAGGCCTCAAGACCTTTGTCGTCGTTGGCGGCTTTTTCCCACACGGTGCGGTTGCTGATTTCATACAGCAGCAGTCCGTCGTAATACTCACGGATGAGATATTTAAGGTCAGGGTCTTTCGCCTCGAGTTCTTTCTCTTTCTCCACGATAACGTCCTCGGCTGTCAGCTTGCCGTCCGAAGCATTGACTATCTCATTGATTCGCTTGTCGATAATCTGCTCACGCAAGCCTCTCACCTCAATAAAACGCAGAATATCATTCTTCAACGTGTCAAAAGGCTCAAACTGCTTACGGGCTTTCATAAGAATGATATGATAGCCAACGGGCGACTTCACGACACCGCTCATCTCTCCGGGCTGCAAGGCGTATGCCGAATCCTCAAACTCCTTAAGCGTCTGTCCCGGCTGCAGCCACGGCAGCTCGCCGCCGTTCTTCGCCGAACCCGGGTCTTGCGAGTATTTACGCGCCATCTCAGCAAAGTCAGCCCCGTTCTTCAGAGCCGTGTATATCGAGTCGGCACGCCGATGTGCCTCTTCCTGCTGGGCGTCAGTTGCTTTCTGCGTGACATACATCAGGATATGTGCCGGTTTGATAAGTCCGCGGTCGCCTATATGCTTCTTCGTACGGTCATATATGGCACGGGCTTCCGATAGTAAAGTGGCACTGTCGGCAAACACCGGGCGTACTTCCTGATTACGGTACATGGCAAACTCTTTCTTAAACGAGCTGAGAGTATCAAGCTTGGCATCAAGAGCGGCCGCAACCTTCAGTTTATAATTTATGAACAGGTCTACGTATTCGTCAACAGTCTTTTTGTCGATTACATCTTCTGAGTTATTCTTGTTGTAGGAATACTCAAACTCAGAACGCGTCACAGGAATCCCGTTGATTTTCATAACCACGGGGTCAGTCTGCTGCGCATAAGCCATGCTCCCGCAAAGAAGCATGGCCGCGAAAAGTTTAAGGAAATTCATCTTTATGTTTAAAAATACAATGTCAACACTTCAAGCCGCAGTCCGGCCGTCATGCCGGCTGCTCATCTCTCATGGCGCGAATAGTTTGGAGCCTCGCTCGTAATGGTTATATCGTGCGGATGACTCTCAAGCACACCGGCATTGGTTATGCGTACGAACTTTGCATCGTGCAGCGTCTCAATGTCCTTTGCACCGCAATAGCCCATGCCGGAACGCAATCCGCCGACCAGCTGATATATGACTTCCTGCAATGTTCCTTTGTAGGGCACACGGCCGGCAATGCCTTCGGGTACGAGTTTCTTAACGTCTTTGGTGTCCGACTGGAAATAACGGTCTTTCGAGCCGTTTTCCATCGCCTCGAGACTTCCCATACCGCGATAGCTCTTGAACTTACGTCCGTTGAATATTATCGTGTCACCGGGACTTTCTTCCGTTCCGGCCACGAGCGAGCCTATCATCACGCTGTAACCTCCGGCGGCAAGAGCCTTTACTATGTCGCCTGAATAGCGCAGTCCGCCGTCAGCGATAAGGGGCACACCTGTACCTTCGAGGGCACAAGCCACATCGTAAACGGCACTGAGCTGGGGCACACCTACACCTGCAACGACACGTGTGGTACAAATACTGCCCGGACCGATACCTACCTTTACGGCATCGGCACCATTATCTACAAGCATCTTTGCGGCAGCTCCCGTGGCAACATTACCCACCACGATGTCTATGCCGGGGAATGCGTTTTTGGCTTCGCGCAACTTTTCTATCACACCTTTCGAATGGCCGTGGGCCGTGTCTATCACTATGGCATCGGCATTAGCCTCGACAAGAGCCTGTATGCGCTCAAGTGTGTCGGCCGTCACACCTACTCCGGCTGCCACGCGCAGACGTCCTTTCTCATCCTTGCATGCCATCGGCTTGTCCTTGGCCTTCGTTATGTCTTTATATGTGATAAGACCTACCAGTTTGTTATCAGCATCAACTACAGGCAGTTTCTCTATCTTGTTCTCCTGCAATATCTGAGCGGCATCGGTCAGGTCGGTGCGCATGTGGGTGGTGACAAGATTCTCGTATGTCATCACTTCGTCAATTTTGCGGTCAAGACGGCGCTCGAACCGAAGGTCACGGTTAGTCACGATTCCTACCAGATGATTATCATCATCAACCACGGGTATACCTCCGATGTGATACTCGGCCATCATGTTGAGTGCGTCCTGTACGGTAGAGCCACAACGGATGGTAACCGGGTCATATATCATTCCGTTCTCGGCACGCTTCACTATTGCGACCTGACGCGCCTGCTCGTCTATCGACATATTCTTGTGTATTACGCCGATGCCCCCTTCACGAGCTATGGCTATAGCCATGGCCGATTCGGTAACAGTGTCCATTGCGGCAGTAACGAAAGGTATGTTCAGCGCGATATTACGCGAGAACTTGGTTTTCAACTCAACCGTTTTTGGCAGTACTTCAGAATAAGCTGGGATTAAAAGGACGTCGTCAAAAGTCAGACCGTCCATCACAATTTTATCTGCAACAAATGATGACATATATTACTTGAAAATTTATTGCGTGCAAATTTAGGAAAAAAAATCCATACATGTAGTGTCTTTCTTCATTTTCTTACCGAATTAATGCAATTTAACCCATTATACAAAGTACACGGCACATGCCGCACTGACACGCATCCACGCTTACCGTACACAGCCGGGAAAACGCTTTATACATTACATTGCACGTCCACACAATAATCAGTCAACCAAAGATTACTGTACATTCATAAATAAAAAAGCGGGAATGATTCCGATTCAAACCATTCCCGCATACATAATCCGCAACCGACATCCGCCGGCACGTACGCAGTTGAAATATTTCAGCAAAACACTATACTTCAGTTATCGGCAGAGCCTGAAGACAAAGCCGCCTCGTCAGGATTGGCAACCAGGTCCTGCAGATATTCCGCTATGCGGTCTTGCCCTACTGAATGAGAATCAGACTGTCCTTTAGAGCCAAGAATGCCACCTCCTGCGGATTCAACTGCCGACACGTTGTAAGTTCTGCCCACATGATAGGATTCCTTATCGTAAATGACATCATCCTTAACAACATAGCTAATCCTCATTGTCGCATTAAACGGGGTCATCACTTCTTGTGTCTTTATCCAGGGCAACGAAGTAATCGTTTCAGTCTGCTTGTCTGCTTATTATACATTCACGTTGTGTTCCACAAAAAGACAAGCGGCCACCATAAGGCCGCAATATCTTTTTTAATAATAATGAAATCAGTTACCCATGTCTGACATGAATTTAATGCGCACCAATCTTATTTCCTCTTCGCTATAATCTCCTCCGAGTTCATCCATCGCTGCGTCAAGGTCGTCAGTATCACTTTCCTTGAAATATTCATAAATGTCGTCAACATGGTCATCGTCAATCACTTCCTCGATGAAATAATCTATGTTTATCTTCGTTCCGCTATAAACAATGGCTTCAACCTCATCGAGCAGCTCGTCAAACTCAAGTCCCTGTGCTTCAGCTATATCATCAAGAGCGACCTGGCGGTCAATGCTCTGTATTATCTTGACTTTCAATACAGACTTCTTTGCAACTGTCCTCACACGAAGGTCTTCGGGCCGTTCAATCTCGTTCTCCTCACAGTACTTCTTTATCAAGGCAATAAACTCCTTGCCGTATCTGCGCGCTTTCCCGGCACCCACACCCTGAATGTTCTGCAGGTCTTCAAGCGAAACAGGATATACCGTAGCCATCTGTTCAAGTGAAATATCCTGAAAGATTACATACGGCGGAAGCTTCACACGATTGCTGATTTTTTTTCTTAAATCCTTGAGCATGGCATGCAACATCGGATCGAGTGCCACACTTATCCCCTCACGGCTTTCATCTTCATCGTCATCATTAAACTCATTATCAAGAACAATCATGAACGACTGAGGATTCTTTATAAACTTCTTGCCTGCCGGAGTAAGTTTCAGAATGCCATAGTTCTCAACATCTTTCTTAAGATATCCGGCAATAAGAGCCTGACGTATGACTGGATTCCACAGTTTTTCGTCCATGTCCTCACCCGAGCCGAATTCTTCAAGCCTGTCATGTTTATGAGCTACGATGTCGTTGGTGTCTCTTCCCTTTACAAAATCTATGACATAATCAGTACGGAAATCCTCCTTTATCGCAGCAATGGCATTGAGTACCACAAGCAGAGCATCTTTGCCCTCAATCTTGGTTTTCGGATGCAGACAGTTGTCACAATTGCCGCAATTCTCTTGGTCATACTCTTCGCCGAAATAATGCAGCAGCATCTTTCTGCGACAAACGGACGACTCTGCGTATGCCGCCGTTTCCTGAAGCAACTGGCGGCCGATGTCCTGCTCGGCCACAGGCTTGCCTTCCATGAATTTCTCAAGTTTTTTCAGGTCTTTGTATGAATAGAATGCAATACACTTTCCTTCACCACCGTCACGGCCGGCACGCCCTGTTTCCTGATAATATCCTTCAAGACTTTTGGGAATGTCATAATGTATGACAAAACGCACATCAGGCTTGTCGATACCCATACCAAAAGCTATGGTTGCGACAATGACATCAATACGCTCCATAAGAAAATCGTCCTGAGTGGTAGAGCGTGTTCCTGAATCCAGTCCGGCATGATATGCTGCAGCCTTTATTTCATTTGCACGCAGCACGGCAGCAAGTTCCTCCACTTTCTTGCGCGACAAGCAGTAGATTATTCCGCTCTTTCCCGGATTCTGCCTTATGAACTTAACAATCTGCTTGTCTATGTCTTTGGTCTTGTGCCTTACCTCATAATACAGATTTGGACGGTTGAACGAGCTTTTATATTCCGTGGCGTCAATTATGCCAAGACTCTTTTTAATGTCCGTACGCACCTTGTCTGTGGCCGTAGCGGTAAGGGCTATGACCGGTGCGTTTCCTATCTCATTGATTATAGGACGTATGCGGCGGTATTCCGGACGGAAATCATGTCCCCATTCCGAAATACAATGAGCCTCGTCAACTGCATAAAACGAAATCTTCACACTTCTCAGAAAGTCTACGTTGTCTTCCTTCGTCAGTGATTCGGGAGCCACATAAAGCAACTTTGTCCTGCCGGCAAGAATATCGCTCTTCACCTTGTCAATAGCCGACTTATTAAGCGACGAGTTAAGATAATGAGCCACTCCGTCAGTCTCCGTCATTCCGTTAATCACGTCAACCTGGTTTTTCATCAGCGCGATAAGCGGCGAAATGACTATCGCCGTGCCGTCCATTATCAGCGACGGCAACTGGTAACACAACGACTTTCCTCCGCCTGTGGGCATCAGCACGAACGTGTTTTTGCCGCTAAGCAGATTGCGTATGATAGCTTCCTGATTGCCTTTGAATTTATCAAATCCGAAATATTGTTTCAGCTTTTCGGTAAGATTAACGTCATGATTCATACAACCAACAGAATAACTTAAATAATGTCATCGTTCAAAGTCCGTATAATTCAGGCACTCTCCAACTTCTCGAAATGAGCTTTCTCAAGTTGTTTGCGCGCATAGTCAAGTGTAACCTCAAATGTTTTCACGTTCTTTGAGGGAATCTCAAACATAGCATCCATTATCACACTTTCCACAATGGAACGCAGTCCGCGGGCCCCGAGTTTATACTCCATGGCCTTGTCCACGATGAAATCAAGCGACTCATCCGTAAACGAAAGCTCTATTCCGTCCATTTCGAAAAGCTTCTTGTACTGCTTTATTATCGAGTTTTTGGGCTCGACAAGTATCGAACGTAACGCATCCCTGTCCAACGGATTAAGATATGTGAGTACCGGCAGTCGGCCGATTATTTCAGGTATCAGGCCGAACGACTTCAGGTCCTGCGGCAGAATATACTTCATCAGGTCGTTCTTGTCTATGTTCCTGACGTTCTGCACAGAATTATACCCCACCACGTGTGTGTTCATTCTCTGCGCTATCTTACGTTCAATTCCGTCAAATGCTCCTCCGCATATAAAGAGGATGTTCTTCGTGTCGACATGTATGTATTCCTGATCCGGATGCTTGCGTCCGCCCTGCGGTGGCACGTTCACCATAGTGCCCTCAAGAAGTTTGAGCAGACCCTGCTGCACACCTTCACCGCTGACATCGCGTGTGATTGACGGGTTGTCGCTCTTTCGTGCTATCTTGTCAATCTCGTCAATGAATACAATTCCGCGTTCGGCAGCTTCCACATCATAGTCGGCTACCTGAAGCAGACGGCTGAGAATGCTCTCGACGTCCTCTCCCACATATCCAGCTTCGGTAAACACCGTGGCATCAACAATGGTGAAAGGTACGTCAAGCAGCTTTGCAATGGTGCGTGCCATAAGGGTCTTACCCGTACCGGTACTGCCCACCATTATTATATTGCTCTTCTCTATCTCCACACCATTATCGTCTTCGGGCTGCTGCAGGCGCTTGTAATGGTTATAAACCGCCACGGCCAGACAACGTTTGGCATCATCCTGACCTATCACATACTGGTCGAGATAATCTTTTATCTCACGGGGCTTGGGCACTTTCTTTGGCTTGAACTTTGTTCCTTGTTTACGCTTTTCAACGTCAAGCACGCCCGTTGACTTTACTATTTCATAAGCTTGGACGGCACAGTCTTCGCAGATATAACCGGTCAGGCCGGTAATGAGCAAATTAACTTCATGCTCGCCTCTTCCGCAAAAACTACAAACCTTTTCCATCCGCTTTTTCTTATTCTCCATATTCAGCATAGGCCATGCGCCACTCACGACGCACCGCGCCATATTATTTTTTCTTTGTCAGCACTGTGTCTATCATACCATACTCCTTAGCCTCTTCCGCAGTCATCCAATAGTTACGGTCAGAGTCCTTGTACACCTTCTCGTATGGTGTGTGTGAATGTTCCGATATGATGTTATAAAGTTCTTTCTTGAATTTAAGAATCTCTTTTGCCTCAATCTCTATGTCCGAAGCCTGTCCCTGCACGCCTCCGAGCGGCTGGTGTATCATCACGCGGCTGTGTGTGAGCGCCGAGCGCTTGCCCTCCGTTCCGGCAACGAGCAGCACAGCGGCCATTGATGCGGCCATGCCCGTACAGATGGTGGCCACGTCACTCGATATGAACTGCATCGTGTCATATATACCGAGACCGGCCGTCACACTTCCGCCGGGACTGTTTATATATATAGATATGTCTTTACCCGAATCCACCGAGTCAAGATAAAGCAACTGGGCCTGCAACGTATTGGCCGTATAGTCGTCTATTTGCGTTCCGAGAAAGATTATACGGTCCATCATCAGGCGCGAGAACACGTCCATCTGCGTAACATTCAACTGACGTTCCTCAAGGATATACGGATTAAGATACTGCATCTGGGCTTTCATCACGTCGTCAAGCGCCATGCCGCTCATGCCAAGATGACCGGTAGCATATTTTCTAAAATCGTTCATGTTTTATATTTCATTATTTCACGCGAAAAGGAGATTTCCGGCCTTTTACGCTTGTTCATGCGGAACAAAGTTAATAAAAAAGTCGGAAACCTCCTTAACATTGAGGAAGTTTTTTTGCTAAAAAATATTTATTCGCCCTGCATCAGCTTGTTAAACTCATCGAGAGTGGCAGTTTTCTCATTGAGTTTCACCACTTTCTTGAGTGCCTCTGTAAGCTTGCGGTCAACGCTGCGGTCAACGAACGAGTCTATATACTCTTTCTTCTTGAGCATGTCTGCGGCATAGTTGTCTATGTATTCTTCGGGAATGTTGGTCATTCCGTACTGTGCAAACTGCGCACGCGCGGCTTCTTTGGCAGTTTCTTTGATGTCGGCGTCTTCTATCTTTATGCCGTTTGCCTTAACAAGCTGCTCTTTTACGAGATGCCATGTCAGTTCCTTTATGCTCTGCTCGTAGTTCTTGTCAACAAACTCCTGTCCCTTGTCCTTGTTGTTGTTGAGCATGATGCGCTTCAGGAGAGCGTCGGGGTAAGTCAGCGTACCTATCTTGTTCTCTATGTACTTGCGCACGTCCATGATAAATCTGAAATCCGTATCAACGGCGAACTGCTCCCTGAGTCCCTCTGCTATCTTGTTGCGGAACTCCTGCTCGTCTTTCACGTTACCTTCACCGAACACCCTGTCAAACAGCTCCTGATTAACCTCGGCTTTCACGTAACGTGAGATTTCAGTTACCTGATAGCTGAAGTCAGAAGTCAGCTCGGCCACCTCTTCTTTCTTCATCTTGAGCAGAGATGCCACTTCCACATCACTTTCGGGATAAGCCTTCTTCGGATTAAACCTGATGATGCTGCCCGGCTTGCACCCGTCGAAGAGTTTCTTCTGGTCTTCCACCTTAATATATTCAGGCATCATCACAGCACCCTCAACAGTTATTCCGCCCTCTTTAGTCTCGCCGTTTTCGTCAAGCTCGCGGATGTCGCCTTTCAGCATGTCATGCTCCTGATACTCTTCCACCTTGTCATAATGTCCCGCACGTGAAGCGAACAGGTCTATCTGGCGGTTGATGACATCATCATCAACAGTGATGGTATAGTGGTCGATAGTGTCGTCACCGGTAAGCTCGGCATTAAATTCGGGAGCCACAGCTATGTCGAACATGAATGTATACGGAGCTTCTTTCTCCAGGTCGACAGGTTCCTGTGCCTCGTGAGGCAGAGGCTCGCCCAACATAGAGATATTGTTGTCTTTAACATACTTGTATATCTCTTCGCCCAGCAGTTTGTTGATTTCGTCCACCTTTACTGCCGTGCCGTATTGTTTCCTAATCATCCCCATCGGCACCATGCCCGGGCGGAATCCCGGCACATTAGCCTTTTTGCGGTAGTTTTTCAGCGCTTTCTCGACATTGTCCTTATAATCGGCCTCTTCTATGGTCAATGTAATAAGTCCGTTGACCTTATCCGGATTGTCAAATGAAATTTTCATCTCTGATAGTTTATTTGTTTTTTAATGATTATTCAATGCGAGCTGCAAAATTACTGAATATCAATCTAATAACCTAATATAATAAGGAAAAAAGCTGAAAAATTTGTTTTTTTAAACGCTTTTCCTGTCCTCACCCGTGCTTCACGAAACGCATAACGACAATTTCATTTTTCATTTTCCGCGATACAAATAAGATTTATATGAGAAAGAAACAAGCATCAGAAACCGAACACTATGCTCGCCGTGATCTCACGCGGACGAAGCCGGGTGGAGGTGTACGTTCCGTAACTGTCTGCTACCAGCTTGCGTTCATACCGCTCATTGCCGAATATATTGCTGAACGCCAGACTTACCTCAAACGATTTCTCACGGTAACACACCTCCAAATCGGAAAAATAATTAAACGACACGGTGCGGTCGTTGCTGTGATATATTTCGTTTGACAATTCTATGTCCCATTTTCCTGGCATAAAATGGAGTGATAGCCGATGGTTGAAATATGCCGACGAGGACGACAACGGCGAAAGATAAGACGGCACTTTTCTTTTTGAATAAGAATATCCCGAATTTTCTTCTACCGACAGCCACGATGTTGGCTGAAGCGAAATGTCGGCCGACACACGGGCCGTGTTCAGAACAAAAGGCGCGGCTTCGTCCAGAATTAGCAGACTGTAACCGTTACGCATGTACAGCCCCCTGACACCTATGTTAAGCTTATACCTGCTGAAAGACTTGTCAATAAAGCCTGACAGAACAAGATTCTTATAATCTCCGCGCCGTTCCGTGGCTCTGCTTGCATATACTCCGCCGTCCACCGTGTTTTCGTAAAGCACGTTTCCGCCGGTGCTGACATACGAAACTGCCAACGATGCAAATACGCCCTTAACCATATTTTTATAACCTGCACGTCCGTTTACGGCATGTGTGCGCTCACCGTCAATATCTCCTGTACCCTGCCTCAGTGTGATATAATCGGTATATACCGGGGCGGCGTAAAGATACTTCAAGTCAAACGGCCGGTACGAATAAGAATACGAGAACATAAACTGCCAGTTTACCGTAGGCTCAAAGCTCGCCGACACTTCCGGCTCCACTGTCACGTCAGAGCGCGACACGCCGTACAGCCTGCGCGTAAGCCACACTAAAGGCACACCCACGTTCAGCCTGAACTGCCTGTTTTTCCAATCTGCCGACACGCTCATCCGCATGTTATTCTCCGTGTAGCGGTGCCTGCCGTCCAGCCCGTTACCCCTTACCAACAGTTCCTGCGTCTTGCCTTCGTCCGACAGGGCATAGGTAAAATACATCCGTGACACACGTTGCCTGACATAAGCCCCGGCGCCCCAATATGCCGAAGTTATGGCGAGATGCTGCACTGTGCTGTCTGTAAGCAGCAGACTGCCCGGCAGATGATTGTACGAGAAGTAAGAGTCAAACGTCACGCTGTGGCCGTTATCTAAACTTTTCATGACGGTAAATTTGTCTGACACGTACCGTTTGCGTGTCTTCACGTCTTCTTTGGTTTCGCGGCCGTTAAGCCCGGTCTGTCCCTCTCCGTGGTTAAAGTCCGCGTATCCTTTAAAAGTATTCAACAAATAGTAATCATCACGGTTTGCCTTATATTCCAATGTTCCCGCAATCTCGCTGCGTCGCAGGTCTGCCGAAGCATCTTCCGCTATGACGTTGCCGCCGGCAACGTCAGTGTAAACCGTCACACTGTTCTGTCCGTGGCAGCTCTTGTCGTGCAGACCGTACAGTTGCAGCCTCAGGTCATCATCCGCCTTCGTCTTGAACAGCCAGTTCGTGGCGAGCAGATGCGAATTGTCAAATCTTATCCGCTCCTCATCCAAAGCCGGCATATCCGTGCTTATTCCCGTCAGCATTCCGCTCTCCACGGGCACATCTCTGTCAAGACTCTCCCCACTGGCCACTTCCTTGAGAATAACCTTTCCCGTATTGTCGTATTTGTACATCGAGATGCTCTGCATTCTGCGCGCAAACATCATTTCCGCCAGCCGGCACGAGCCCAACGCCGAAGCGCCTCCCTGCACAGCTGTGCCTGCATTTATGCCTGCCGTGCCATGCCAAACGTTCTTCGCCTCGTCCGTAAGCACAATGTTGAGAGCAGCCTGATCCGAAAAAGTCTTGCCGCGCAACATTCTTACCGGTTGGTGGTTTTCCATCACCTGCACCGTCTTCACCTTTCCTGCCGGTATATTTTCTGACGCCTGTACATACTTTGAGCCGAGCATGTCCATTCCCTCTATGTAAAACCCGCTTATGTGTCTGCCCTGATACTCTATCGAGCCGTCACCGTTCACCCTCAGTCCGGGCATGTGGCTTATCACGTCGGCTATCGAGCGGTCTTGCTTCTGCATGAAACTGTTCACCAGATATGTCAGCGTATCTCCTGCCTCGCGTATGCGCGGAGCCTCAACCCTCACTTCCCTTATGGCGAGAGCCTGTTCACGCATCACCACGGTCTGCCCCTGCCTGAAGCGGTTTACATACACCGTGTCTTTGGCAAACCCCATAAGCGAGAACATCAAGGCGCCGGCCGTACGGCCTTCGGGCACGGCCACACGGAAATGTCCGTCGCCCGCTGAGCTTGCAAACGCCGCCACATCGGAGTTGCCGTCAAGCACCATGACAGACACTCCACCGAGAGGATTGCCGCTCCCGTCGATGACTCTGCCAGAATAGACCTGTGAAAAACACTGCGACACCGACAAGCACACCATGCACACGGCCAACAGCCTTGCGACGAAACATACCCGCATCTTGCGCTCCGACATATCACGGAATCATTCGTAAAACTCCATTAAACAAGGCTTCTTCGGATTGGTGCGTCTGCTCAAAGCCTCTGTCTGCTTGTTTTTCTTCACACCTGCCATTTTGAACAGATAGCCCAGACGCGACTCTTCAAACAGTGCATACTGTTCCTGCAGTTCGCGCGGAGTGCATTTCTGGTAACTGCGGGTATCGTCAAAGGCTATCTTTACCCCGCTTTTCTCCACTGCGACAGCCTCAAAAATAAAGTTTCTGTCCTCATCGGCGGCCCGCAATATCAGTCCCGGCAGACCGTAAAGCTTCCACGGCCCGTCCTGTGCTGGTATGTCCACGGTGTACCATACAGTCCACTTACGGCCGCGCAACGTAGCAGATGCCTTTTTGCAGTCATATCCGCACACCACCGAGTCACCCTCCTCTGGCGTCCACCCCAAATCCGCCATAGGCTCCTCATACTTGAAATAATTGGCTACATAGTCGGTAAAAGTAAGCCGCCCGCGGTCGGGATAATTCTTGTAAACGGTATAAGCCGTAGATGCTCCCGGCAAGTTCTTCGCCCTCATTATGTCTAACACCTGCATGCCGTCGGCATTGGCGGCGTTAAGCGAATCAGACACAGCCTCTGACAATTCGCGTTTCGGACAGTAAAAACGCGACATGCCGCAGCCTACGTCCAACCGGTAATACACCTCCGACGGCGATTCACCTTCATACAACCGCACGGCCGACTTATATTCAACACTGACAACAGCCGTATCTTCAGCCTGACGACCTGCAATCGGCAGAGAGACAAAAAGCAGAAATGCAAAAAGAAAATTCTTCATTACTATTTCATTTTTATTATAAAAAGACAAAGGTACGTTATAAATTTTGCTTAATGAAAAATTCATTATTCAAATTAAGAATTTCTCAACAAAATACAACGCACCTTTAAAATTAAGTATTAATGTACCGTGGGTCTCCACTCATAAACCAGTTTCCCATTCTTATCAACATGCCTGAAATATAATGGATTTTTATTATCATCTTCAACAATTGTTATTGTTCCACCATCTTCTAGATGAATAACCCATGTTTGATCAGCCAAAACTCGTTGCGGTACAAATACCAACATTCCAACTACTAAAAAGATTGAAAATAACACACGTTTCATAATTGATTTTTTTAAATGTTAAACATAAATATAATACACTAAGATCTTTTGTGACATTTTTTAGATAATTAATATTCAAACAACCCTAACATAAAAAAACTATCTGATTCTATCATAAGTTCATATATTCCTTCGTCAAGATCACCTATATAATACATATTATCTCCACCTGCAATAATTTGCATAATATCTTCTTTTACAATAGTCCCTTGCGAATCCGAAATCACTATATACACATTATCATAATTCGCATATCCTGATTGTACTGAAAGATACTGTTCTGATTTGTATATTAAAGGAATATTTACAGAAGAACGTTCTTTATCCGTAAGAGCCTTTAGATGCCACCTGGCATTTTATTTGCTCCCAACTCAAATCCGGATAGCATACGTTTTTTGCCTTTATAGCAACTAATCCAATAATGGGGAATAATAACATTAATACAAGTCTTTTCATTTGTCTTACCTTTCCGTATATAAAATCATTTGCAAATATACGACACAGAGAAAATAAAAAGATCTTTAATAGTTCACATTACTTCACTAAAATATAAAGCACTGGTTATCAATCATTTACGGCCACATTAAAAATTCCTGATAAATAAATCAAGATCCCTTGCTGAGCCGTTCTTATTAAACATTTTCTTATATAAGCGAGATTTAGCCATGCTTAACGAACTGAACGTATAATATGAAATATTGCATATATCTTTGGGAGTAAGCACTATCTTTATCATGCAACAAATCCAAATCTCATTATCACTTATTGCCGGATAAAAATCCTTCAAACGTTGTGTAAAATTATTATACGCTTTATTTAATGCAGCAATAAGTTTATGATAATCTGCAGACGTAGGACGTGCTGTTGAATTATGATATAACTTATACACTTCAGTTTCAACCAAATCAACAACCAACAGTTCACGATGTTTTTGCTCAAACACCATCTGTTCATTCTTTATTGCCAACAATTCGGCCTCATTACGCATTAAAGACTTACGCAGTTCTGTCAATTTTTCATTAGATAAAAACAACTCTTTTTTTAATTGCTCTATTTTTTTCTTATTACGGTTTATATTTTGAATTTCATGTTTATGTCGATAACGCAAATATTTCTTTACACGCTTCTGCTGTTCCAACAAATTCTTTTTAACTGTAAAATAATATCTTATAATAATAAATAAACCCGTTATCACCACTACGATAATAACAGAAATCAAAATGACCAAATACATTTTCTCATTGGCTAAAGCGGAATTCTTACGCTCTATATTAACCATTTTCTCAACATGAGACAATAAATCGTCATACTCCAATACTCTATTGGCATTTATTGAATCTGAATAAACTGAGTACTTTTCATAATATCTCAATGCCTCTTTGTACTTTTCCTGCTTACAATAAAGTTTTGCCATATCCAATGAAACATCTCTATTGATATATTCATCGGCGAAAGACATACCATACTTATTATATGCAATTGCAGAATCAAGCCGGCCTACACCTTCAAAATACATCGCCCATATAAAATAATGTGCGGCCATATTTCTTGCTGACTTACTTTGAAAAGATGTAGACAACGCTCGCCGCGCGTCATCAAATTTATCTTCTTCTATGTATATTCCGGCTAACTCATCCATTACAATGTTATAAAGAGACATTGCGCCAAGCTCCTTTGCCTTTTCAGCGGCACGCAAATAATAAGGTATTGCCGTATCGTTCTTTTTCAAGTTACTGTACGAACGGCCTATGTCGCGCAGAGTATAAACTTGCGTTGTATGCACGTCTGAATGAAGGGCATACCCGTAAGCCGTTTTGTTATAGCGCAAAGCATCGCTGTGAAGGCTTTTTTCCTCATAAACGGCACCCGCCCACGTAGCGGCACGTGCCTTGTAACGGCAAACAACCGAATCGCTGTCGGTCTTTACGGCGAGAGCGTTGTCAAAGGCGGAAAGCGCGCGGCCGTAAAGCATCATGTCGTAATACACGCGCCCGAGAAGATACCACGCACGGACGCTCTGCACCTCAGGGCCGCGCCGACTGAAATATTCGACGGCGGGAAGTATGGCCGAGTCTGAACGGTGGGTGACGTAGAGCTTGTCCTCCGCTTCGGTGCGCGTCAGCACGCTGCCCATGCGCACGGCGCGGCCGGCGGCTGCGAACACGGCCGAATCGCTCCTCAGCAGCTGCAGAGCGCTGTCGGGGCGGGTCTCCAAAAGGCTGTCGGCAGTGCGCAAAACATCGCGCACACGCCCGTCACGGCCGCACGACACAAAGACCGCAAACGGCAGCAACAGCAATATGTATATAACGGCACGTTTCATCTGACGTGCGTGAAACTCAACATGAATTATCAAGCAGAAGACACGCAGATGCAAAGATACGAAGTTTTATCCATGCAACAAAGCGTTTAACAGACATAAAAAAAACACAAATCCGATATAATCATCTATTAAATTGTTCTTATTTTATAAATTATAACATTCATCAGGCGCAGGCTTTGACAGTCGACCGGTACACGGGAAATGTCTCAGAAACAAAACGCAATACCCACCGTAATCTCACGTGAGCGAAGTCGGGTACAAACTTTCGGCCATACACTAAAGCGTGAAGCTGTAAAACAAGCATGACAAAAGATGCGGACTTGCCACACGACACTGTTTCGCAGCAAGTCCGTATCTTGAAAAGACCACGGCATAAAAAGGCATCAAAACGTCAGACCCACGCCGAACGACAGGGAGTGGCGGCAACCGTTGATTTTCAATCTGTTGACGTCAATTATATCGGGCGAGACATCTACGACATAGAAGTCCTGATTATGAAACTGACTCAGGTTGTAACCCAATTGTATGTTTATGCCGAAATTCTTTGTCAGCATTATCGGATAACCTATGCCCAAGTCAAACATCATGCCGCGAGAGAACGGGTCGCCGTCACTGCTGCCTATCGAATAGCCCAGATTGGTGAACGCATACAGCCCCTTATCCTCGATAAGCTTGTAGCGGCAGGTGGCAAAAACGGGAGCCGTGCCGTAACTCAGACCTTCGTACCAGTCTAATCCTATACCCGCTCCGGCGGACACACGCCCGGTAAAGTCATAGCGAACGGCGAAGCGAAGCGAATTGCCGTGCATGTCGTCAATGTCTTTACGACCGAACGACTGCCCCAGGAAGCGTTCTGATACAGTAAGATAATAATGGTAGTCCACATCAAAATGCAGACGCTTCTGCGCATTTGCAGATACAGAAGCAATGACTAGGCATACGGCAATAAGCAACCTCAGTCGCACACGTTTAACATTTGATTTCAACATATAAGACAATTATTTTTGTTTCTGCAAATGTACAAATACCTGTCGGAAGAGCCCGATGATATTGTTCACAATTACTCACAAAAACAATCGCACACCGCTAACCACCTGATATACAGACTGATGTAACAAATTCAGAAATCACGGATAAACTCGTCGAAGTCGGCCACCGAGCCTTTTTTCTTGAACATTTTCTGATACAGACGGGTTTTCAGCATGCTCACTCTGTTGGCTTTACAGTCAAGCACCGAGCATATTTCCTTTGAAGCAAGTCTGATTTTCACAAGGCAGCAAACGTACATTTCCTCATAGCGCATGGCAGGATAGAGTTCTTCCAGACGGAATACAAACCTGCCATAAGCCGTATTAAGTGCATCTTTAAGCTGCCTGAAATCATCGTTTGAGAAACATGCTCCCTGACAATGAAACTTCTTGTACACATCAGAATTTTCCAATTCAGCCACAAGCCGGTCTTTATATCTTTGCTCGGAAATTATCTTTTCATTCTGTCTGTCGAGCATATCCATCTCCGCCCGGATGAGTTTGCGCTTGGTTTCCTCAAGATTCTCACCCGCCGAAACCAATTCTTTTTCAAGCACCTTTATGCGTTCCTCGTTCCGGCGGATGCTCGACAGGTCACGCGTATGCTGCATTTTCCAATAATTATTCACACGCTCCTGCTGCAGCTCGTACCTTATTTTACGCCTGTTATAAAACCTCATGCCAAAAAGAACAACAAGAAGCACTATTATAATAAGGAAAAGCACAAACACCAAAAGAAAAACTTTCTCTTCAACAAGACGTTTTGAACGGCGCTCGAAATCGAGACTTTTCTTTACAAAAGCGAAAAACTCGCCATTCTCGATGATTTCATCTTTCCGTAAAGAATCATTATATTGCGCATAAAGCGCATAATAATGCAAAGCTTCATTCTTACGGTTCTCACGCTCAAACATACGCGCCAAGTCTAATGCCACGTCTCTGTTCACGTCTTTGTCACCGTACATCATTCCCCTTATATCATATAATAAAGCCGAATCAAACTCTCCCAGACATCGATAATAATCTGCCCATATAAAACAATGTGCCGAAATATCTGTATCTGACACACCACAAAACGGAACTGAAAGAGATGCACAAGCGTCACTTAATCTGTTTTCTTCAATATAAACAGCAGCCAGTTCATCCATCAACATGCTATAAAGATAATTATCCTGAAAAAGTTCTGCTTGATTTGCAGCTTCAATATAATAAGATAAAGCTCTATCGTTAGCTTTTAAATAGCTGTACGACCTTCCGATATTACGCAAGACATAAACCTCTATCGACGGAACATCCGCATAACGGGCATACCCGTAAGCCGTTTTGTTATAGCGCAAAGCATCGCTGTGAAGGCTTTTTTCCTCATAAACGGCACCCGCCCACGTAGCGGCACGTGCCTTGTAACGGCAAACAACCGAATCGCTGTCGGTCTTTACGGCGAGAGCGTTGTCAAAGGCGGAAAGCGCGCGGCCGTAAAGCATCATGTCGTAATACACGCGCCCGAGAAGATACCACGCACGGACGCTCTGCACCTCAGGGCCGCGCCGACTGAAATATTCGACGGCGGGAAGTATGGCCGAGTCTGAACGGTGGGTGACGTAGAGCTTGTCCTCCGCTTCGGTGCGCGTCAGCACGCTGCCCATGCGCACGGCGCGGCCGGCGGCTGCGAACACGGCCGAATCGCTCCTCAGCAGCTGCAGAGCGCTGTCGGGGCGGGTCTCCAAAAGGCTGTCGGCAGTGCGCAAAACATCGCGCACACGCCCGTCACGGCCGCACGACATAAAGACCGCAAACGGCAGCAACAACAATATGTATATAACGGCACGCTTCATCTGACGTGCGTGCCACCACGCATGAATCACCGCGCAGAAGACACGCAGATGCAAAGATACGAAATCCGGGGCATACGGCAAAACATCCCGGACAGTTTTAAGCCCGCACGAATACATAAAACCGCAGCCGCAGGACAGAAGCGGGCAACCGGCCGCGCAACACTTTGAGACACAACGGATTACGCAAAGCGCCGCGACAACAACGCACGGCGGAAACGGCAACAACATGGGGACACTTTGCAAAAGGTAAGCTTTTGGTCGGTAAAAGCTTATCTTTTACAAGGCAAAAGCTTACCTTTCGGAAGGCAAAAGATAACCTTTTGCAAAACCACCTGTTTTTTAACAGGAAACTTGCACGGACGGAAGATAATGAGTAACTTTGCATTCAGATTAAAAACATAACGAGAGTTTAGCACTCATCATCGGAGGGCGGAATGCCGGATAAGATGACTTGGGGAGACCTGCCATCTTATCCGGCATTCCGTCTGTATAGGGCCATGCACCGCACGAACGGCATTACAGGCAGTTAAAACAACATATTAAATAAGGTATGAAAAAGGACGCGATTGATTTCGGGACGGCCAATGTCTCAACACTGTTCAGAAAACTGTTCTTCCCCACCCTGATGGGCATGCTCGGCATGTCGGCCATGACCGCCATCGACGGCATCTTCATAGGCCACAGCGTGGGCAGCGACGGCATTGCGGCGGTAAACATCATCTGCCCGCCGCTGATGCTGCTCACGGGGCTGGGGCTGATGATAGGCACGGGATGCTCGGTGGTGGCGTCTATCCACCTGTCTCACGGCAAGGTGAAGGCGGCACGGCTCAACGTAACCCAGGCTTTCATCTTTGCCTCGATAGTGGCGGCGGTGCCGATAGTGCTGATGCTCGCCATGCCCGACGAGTCGGCCCGGCTGCTCGGCTCGTCGGAACATCTGCAGCCAATCGTCAGGGAATACATGCTGTGGTACGTACCGTCGTGGCTGTTCATGGTGTGGGAGGCCGTGGCGCTGTTCGTCATCAGGCTCGACGGAGCGCCCAAAGTGGCCATGGCGAGCAGTCTGACGGCAGCGGCGATGAACGTGTTTCTTGACTGGCTGTTCATGTTCCCCTTCGGCTGGGGCATCATGGGAGCCGCCTTCGCCACGTCACTGAGTACAGTGGGAGGCTGCCTCATAGCCATTGTCTACATCTTGGCCAAAGCCAGGACACTGCGGCTGGCCCGGCTGAAAATGAGCCGCAGGAGCATGGCTCTGAGCGCGAGAAACATTGGATACCAGTGCCGCATAGGGTCGCCGGCACTGCTGGGCGAGGCTACTCTCGCCGTACTGATATTCATGGGCAACTATGTGTTCATGCGCTATCTGGGCGACGACGGCGTGGGCGCTTTCGGCATAGCGTGCTATTACACGCCGTTCATCTTCATGGTGGGCAACGCCATAGCGCAGTCGGCCCAGCCGATAATAAGCTACAACTTCGGACTGGGGGCGCAGGCGCGCGTCCGCCAGGCCGAGAAAACGGCACTGACGACAGCCGCCGTGTGCGGACTTACGGTGACGGCGGCCTTCGTGCTGATGCCCGAATGGTTGGTGGGACTGTTCGTCAGCCTTGACAACAGCGCGGCACGCATAGCCGTCGACGGTTTTCCTTACTTCGCGGCGGGCTTCGTGTTCTTCATATTCAACGTAACGGCGGTAGGCTATTTCCAGAGCGTGGAGCGCATGATGCCGGCCACGAGCTTTGCACTGATGCGCGGCTTCGTGCTGCTTGTGCCCAGCTTCCTGCTCATGCCGGGCATAGCCGGCACTCACGGGATATGGCTGTCGATGCCCGTGGCCGAGGCGCTGACGGCTGTCATGGTAATGGGATTTTATTTTAAGAGAAGAAGTCAGAAAAGAAGTTAGAGAAGTTCTGAGAAGTAGTTAAAGTAATTAAAGAAGTTATCGCCCGCTTGCGCGGGCTAGAAGTTAAAGCCAAATGCCTTGTCGGGTGTTGGAATAACAGGCCGGATAAGACCGGTAAACCCATTAAACCGTAACCGAAACCGACAAGGCATTTGGCTTTAACTTCTAGCCCGCGCAAGCGGGCG
>CALNFG010000005.1 GCA_939792625.1 uncultured Prevotella sp. | reverse complement strand
TTGCCCGGTGCCCACGACGAGAAGTAGCAGAAGGCCATCTCGTCGCCCTCGCGTATGATGTCGTACAGCTCGTCGAACACCTTGAAGTAAATGTCGTTTATCTGCTGCATCTGGTGTTCCAGCACTTCGGGCTGCGTCACCGTGTCCATCAGCACCTTGTCCGTGCCCTTCAGTGCGGCCAGCACGTCCATGCCCTCCATCAGGTCGGGCATGCCCACGTAGTAGTTGCCGCGTGCCTTCTCCTTGCAGGCTTTCAGCAAAGCCTTGTGCAGCAGGTAGTTGGGATGCTCCGGGTTAAACTGTATGTCGTCTTTGAAGTCGGGGTCGGGGTGTATCCATATCGTGTCTTCTCCTCCTTCAAACACTCCTCCCAGTATGGCTGCCAGCGAGCCGGGACCGAGCTGCGTGTTGGCCACGGGCAGCATGTCGGCCTTCATGCAGCTGTGAGCCACATACCAGTCGAGGTATTCGGCACGCCATTCCGGGTCAAACCATTTCTGGTTGAGGTCTTTCGGCGCGGGCGGAGCAGGCACTTCGGCGTGCGGCGCGACGCCTTCCTGAAAGTGTTCCCACATGTTCAGCACTATGCCTTTGTGCTGCCACCAGTCTATGTAATGTTGTTTGGTCTGTTCAAGGTTGTCTTTCCACATGTTTTGTTCTTTATGTCGGGGTGATAAAAAAATAAGAGTCAGGAATTAAGAAAACATGCCTCGCTGCCGTTCTTCCTGAATCCTAACCCTTAATTGTATGTTTACAGTTTCATTCCTTTGAAGTTCCCGTCTATCACGATGTCCGTGGTCTTTGTCAGGTCCATTTCGTCCGTACATTCCACTTCTTCCGGATAAACCGGTATCACGGCGCCTTCGCGCACGTAGACGGGCATCAGTTCGAGCGGCACGTCAAGGTCTTTCAGCCACTGTCCGCCGCCGATGCGCTCGCCGGTGAAGAAGTTCACCCAGTTGCCCTCGGGCAGATAAACGTCGCGCCGGCCCTCGCTGTTCATCACCGGAGCCACGAGCATGTCGTCGCCGAAGTAATACTCGTCGTCGATATGCCAGCACAGACGGTCCTGCGGGTGGTGGAAAATCAGCGCCTGAAGCACCGTTGAGCCGCTCTTTGTGGCCTTCTCGCTCTCGCGCAGGATGTAGGGTATGAGCTTGTAGCGCAGCTTCCACCAGCGCTTCACTATCGGCGCAATGGCCGGGTAGTGCCACGGCTCGCGCTTGTTGGTGCCGTGATAGCGTATGTGCGACGAGAATACGCCGAACTGTGTCCAGCGCACGTAGACATCGTCGCTTACCACCGAGTTCATGAAGTTGGGCAGGGTGTGGAATCCGGGCACGTCATGGCTCCAGAAAGCGAAGCCCGACAGTCCGAAGTGCAGCCCGCCCTTGAGCGAGCCTGCCATGCCGTCCCACGAGCTGCAGGAGTCGCCGCCCCAGTGCAGCGGATATCTCTGGCAACCCGCCCAGGCAGCTCTGGCCCATATTATGCCGTCGCCCGTCACATCTTTGGTTACCTCGTAAGCCGTTTTCTGGTAAAGCAGGGCGTAAAGGTTGTTGAGCAGTTCGGGCTTCATGTTCTTGTACACGGCGTCCATGTGAATGTTTTCGCCGAAGTCGGTCTTTATTCCTGCCACACCCATCTCCAGCAGATTGCGCAGCAGACCCTTGTACCACTCGGTGGCTTCGGGGCTGGTGAAGTCGATAGTTCCCGCGTAGTCGAGCGCCGAGAAGTTGGAGCCTTCGCGCTGTTGCTGCTTTGTCAGGGTGCAGATGTATTTGTTTTGTCGTGCCTCGTCTATCTGTTCGGCGTCCTCGGCCACGTAAGGCAGCTGCCAGAGTGTTACGCGGAAGCCCTTGTCTTTCAGGTCGTGAATGAACTTGGGCGGGTCGGGGAAGCGCTCTTCGTTGAACTTCCACTCGCACAGCCAGTCGGTTCTGAACCATCCCGTGTCGAGGTGTATCACGTCGCAGGGGTAATGCTCGCTGCGCAGACGGTCGCAAATCCCGTTCACCTCGTCGGCGCTGAAGTAAGACATGCGGCTCATCCACACACCGAAACTCCACAGCGGCGGCATCGAGGGGTAGCCCGTCAGGTCGCGGTAGCCGCGGATTATCTCTTCAACCGAGTCGCCCCCGATGAGGAATACGTCGAGCAGAGCCTGCTCGCTCATGAACTGCACCGAGCGCGTGGACATTCCCGCCAGCGACAGCTTGCTGTGTGCGCAGGTGTGATAGAACGTGCCGTACATGCGGCTCGACACGTAGAACGGTATGTTCTTGTACGTGCGGCGGTTGTTCACGCCCTGTCCGTCCTGGTTTTTCAGATAGAACGTCTGGCCGCTAAGGTCCATTTTGGCAAATCTCTCACCCGTTCCGGCAAAACATTCGTCGGCCTTGCACTCGAACGACATCGTGGCTCTGTCTTTCTTTCCGTCGAGCTTGCAGAAGGCAAGTGGCAGCGCGTCGTAGCGCGGAGGCGAGAAGTGGTCGTAGGCGGCGAGGCGTATCTCGCGCCGTCCGTCGGGGTAGAGGCGCATGTCGAGCGTCTCCTGCGGGTCGGGCTGCAGACTGCTCCAGCGGTCGAGTACGGGCTCTTTCACGTTGATTTCGGCCCGTTTCAGGCCGTCGGGGTCGGTTATCGTCCACACGCCGTCGGCAAACGTCACGCTGAGGGGCACTTTTCTTACCCTCCCGCTGAACTGCAGCATCTCCGAACAGTCGGTCATTTCCTCTTCACCGAAACCTATGAAGAGGCGCAGTATCTTTGGCTCATACTGTCTGATGATGAGCGTATATTCTTCTTTTGCCGCTGAGAAGTCGGCTTCCATGTCGTTTGCCGGCTTCTGTTTCTGGAACGGCACTGTTACCAGTATGTCGCCGTCTTTCTCGCAGACGGCAGTCGGTCTGTAAGCCTTCCACAGCGACTCGTCGCGCCGCAGTTCGGTGTCGAAATCGAGAAAGTCGAAAAGATGGTAGTTTGTAGGTTTCATCTTGTTGTATGTGATTCTGTTTCTTTTCAGTCTTTTACTATAAGTGCGGGTCCGGGGCGGTTGTAGCCGAATAGCGGCTCGGGCATGATGTTGTTCTCTACGGTGAAGCCGTCGGTGGCCTCGTCGAAGTATATGCAGAAGGCGCGGCTGTTCGTTGCGTATGGCGCTTCTGCCGGCAGGCTTATCGTGTTGCCGCTTATCACTGAGCCGGGCTGGTTTGAGAGCGTGTATATTCCGCCCGCGTCGTATAGCATCTTGGCATAATCGCGGACGTTGTTGCCCGTTATGCGGTTGTGGCGCATGCCGCTTTCGCGCGGAGTCCAGCCCCAACCGATGCATATTCCTGAATAATTGACGTTCGACACTTCGTTTTGTACTATGTCAGTTTCACTAACATATCCCGCGCTGACGGCTGCGCAGCCCCAGTCTTCGTTTGTGGCGTCGTCAATACGGTTGTTGCTGATGGTCAGCCGGCTGCATAGGTCGGCGGGCACGGCGGGCGAGTAGGGGATGTGTGTCTCGAAGCCTCCCTCGCCGAAATATCCCGCCATCACTGCCGTGCCGCCAATGTCGGTGAAGGTGCATCCGCTTACGGCAGACGAACTTACGGCATATTCAAGGTCTAAGGCGGTTGCCCCGATGTGGGTGAAGCGGCAGTTGCTGAACGTTATGTCTGACGCGAAGCGCGCCGCCACAGCTGCCTCGGGACGCGCTATCCAGGCCTGATTCTCGAGTCTGGCCTTGTGCGGCAGTCCGGGCGTGGCTAACTTGTAGGCGTCGATGAGGCGGAATCCGCCCTGCAGGGTGACGTGTCCCTCGTACAGGGGGCGTGCCCATGCCGAGTGCATGAACGTGATGTTTTCAAACATTATGTTGGTGACGTGTCTTTCGCGTGTGCCGCTGATGTTCACGAGATTGTCGAGAACGGGCACTGTAAACCGTGCCGACGTCATGTCCTCGCCCTCCTCCGGGTAGTAGAAAATGCGCCCCGAGGGGTAGTCCTGATACCATTCGCCCGGACTGTCGAGCAGTTGCAGGGCGTTGCCGAGACAGAAAGATGAATTGCCGCGCTCGCCGTCTATTACGGGTTGGGGCCACGGATGGGCGAACTCGAGGCGGCTTTCGGGCTGTTGGAACCACACGCGGGTATGCCCGTTGCCCATGTCGCGCATCTCGCGTACACGCAGTATGGCTATTGCCCAGCGCTGGTGTACGGTCATTTCCAGTTGTGCGGCGTCGCTGAGGTCAGCCGCTGGCGTGGGTATCGTTATGCTTTCGTCTTCGGGCGAGAAGGCTGCCATGCGCTCCATGGTGTACGGCGTGGCAAACTGCGTGGCGCGTACGGCCTTGCGTCCGCCGGCCCACAGCTGGCGTGTGTACACTATGCGGCCGTTCCACGTGGGAGCGTCGCTCACCCACACCTTGTCTCTCACGTGTGCGGGCAGGCGCGGGTCATCGCTTCCGCGGCGCCATCCGCTCACGCCGGTGCCGCCGCTTATCACGGCCGGTGTGTCTCCGCAGCTGCGTATTACGGTGGGCGACGACGGCGTGCCGCTGTCTTCCGGCCGTATGAACACGGGGCGGTCAAGGCTGTATGTGCCGCCTTTCAGTATGATGTTGATTCCTCCGGCGGCTCGTTCGTCGCCCAGTCTGCGCCACTCGCGAGCCTGTCTCAGTGCTGCATCTACGGTAAGCAGAGGCTCGGCCGTCGTGCCTGCGGCTTTGTCGTTGCCCGTAACAGACACATAGATGTCGCCGGCGTGTGCCGTTGCGCCGACAGCCAACAGAAATATGGCTGAAAGTATTGTCGTTTTCATGATTATGTTATTAGATTAGCTCTTTGCAAAAATAAAGAAAAGAGATGAGCGGGAAAAGCAAAAGAAGTTAAAATAACATTTTTTAGGAGTTGATGCAGAGGAGTTAAAGAGTTAAGAAGTTAAGGAGTTAAGACAAATGCCTTGTCGGGTGTTTACCAAAATTACACCAACAAGAGTATTGTTTTAACTCCTTAACTTCTTAACTCCTTAATTCCCAAATTTTACTTAAAATTTATTTCTTCGGCTTCCTTCTTGCCCATCCTTCTTCGCTGAAGTCGGGCTCGTCGCCTATCAGTCTGACGTCTTTGCCGCCGTTGTTGAAGAACTGGCGCCAGTCATCCTTGCGGCCGTATGTCCGGTTGTCTTCGCGCTGGGGGCTGCGCTTGCGGTCCTTTTTTGCGGCTTCGCCCTCGCGTTGTCCGCCCTTGCGTGCCGTCGGTGTGCCGCGGTCGGCATCGTTGCAGCGCACCTGGCGGCCCTTGTACGTAGTGCCGTCGAGGGCGCGCATCACTTTCGCGGCGTCTTTCTCCGGCACTTCAAAATATGACATCTTCGACATCAGGTCGATGGCGCCTATCTCCTGGCGCCCGCCGCGCATGTTGCGGTTGACAAACTGCATCAGCTCGCCCGGGTAGAAGCCGTCGGCCTTGCCCAGATTGATGAACAGACGGCGGTAGCCGGCCTCTGCCTTGTGCGAGCGTTTGCGCTCGTCGCTGGTGCGCTCCTTCTTTTTCTTCTCGCCGCGGGTCGAGGGCTTTTCTATCTCGGGCGCGTCGGCGTAGTATGCGAGGAATTTTCCGAACTCCAGGCTGACTATCTTCTTTATGATGTCTTCTTTGTCTATGTACTCGAAGTAGCGGTTGATGTCGTCCATGAAGGGTGCTATTTCCTCTTCGTTGACGTCGGTCTTCACTATCTGGTCCATCACCTTGTAAAGCTGCTTCTTGCATATCTCCTCGGCGGCGGGAATGTCGGCCTGTACGAACTCCTTGCCGATGGTCTTCTCTATGGCCCGTATCTTCGAGCGCTCGCGCGTGTGTACTATTGAGATCGACGTGCCTTTCTTGCCTGCGCGCCCTGTGCGGCCGCTGCGGTGGGTGTAGCTCTCGATGTCGTCGGGCAGTCCGTAGTTTATGACGTGTGTCAGGTCGTCAACGTCGAGTCCGCGTGCGGCCACGTCGGTGGCCACGAGCAGCTGTGTGAGATGCTGGCGGAACTTCTGCATGGTGAGGTCGCGCTGCTGCTGCGAGAGGTCGCCGTGCAGCGACTCGGCGTTGTATCCGTCGTGTATCAGTTTGTCGGCCACTTCCTGCGTCTCGCGCTTGGTGCGGCAGAATATTATGGCGAAAATCTTGGGGTAGTAGTCCACGATGCGCTTCAGGGCGAGATATTTGTCCTTGGCGTTCACCATGTAGTATATGTGGTTGACGTGTTCGGCACCTTCGTTGCGGCTGCCCACCACTATTTCTTTCGGGTCGTGCAGGTAGTTGCGCGCTATTTTCTCTATCTCGCGGCTCATCGTGGCCGAGAAGAGCAGTGTGTTGCGGTCTTGCGGCACTCCGGCCAGTATCTCGTCGATGCTCTCTGAGAAGCCCATGTTGAGCATCTCGTCGGCCTCGTCGAGTACCACGTTCTTCACGGCCTCGAGTTTCGCCGCTCCGCGGTGCATCAGGTCGATGAGGCGTCCCGGCGTGGCCACGATGATTTGTGCGCCGTGCTTCAGAGCCCTTATCTGGTTCTCTATCGACGTGCCTCCGTACACGGGCACGATGTTGATGCCGCTGACGTATTTGGAAAAGTCTTTCAGGTCGTCGGCTATCTGCAGGCAAAGCTCGCGGGTGGGGCTTAGTATGAGGGCCTGAGTCTGGCGCACGCGGGCGTCGGTGCGCTGCAGCACGGGTATGCCGAAAGCGGCAGTCTTGCCTGTGCCTGTCTGTGCCAGGGCGATAACGTCGTTTCTGTTGCCGAGCAGATAAGGTATGACTTCCTCCTGTACGGGCATGGGCTGCTCGAAGCCCAGCTCTTCGATGGCGCGGCGAATCTCTTCGCTTACGCCCAGTTCTTCAAATGTCTTCAATATAAAATAAATTTGTATGAGAAATACAGCTGTAATCTGACAATACACTGTTGCCAAGACCCGCAGTCTTGGCACACTGCCTTTTGTGTGTGCAAAGGTACGGCAAAAAACGGTAACTTCAAAATAAAAGTGCCGGAAACTGTCTTATTTTCGGAACGGTTTTTTATGCCGTCGTAACGGGCTGACAGTCAGCCGCTTTCCAAAAGGCCGTCTTTTGGCCTGCGAAAGACGGCCTTTTGGCTTGCAAAAGATAACCTTTCGCCGGCCAAAAGCTTACCTCTTGAAAAACCGCCGCAGAGCGCTGTACGGGGCGGAGGTTTTTATCTTCGAAACCGCTTCTTAACATAAAATTTGCATATTTTTAGCATATAGATGTAAATATTACAATTATTATGCGTCCACTTTTTCTCATTCCCCTGTTTTTAGTTAATTTGTTGAATATCAGCAAGATAAGTTTGTGATGTGTCGCGGCGTCGTCCACTTTTTGTATTTGCAGGCTTTCTCTGTGTTACTGTTTTGGATATATTTGCAGCATCGGAACGTGAAAATTACCTAAACAAAACCAAATGTAATTAACTGTATGAAAAAATGTAAATCGTTCATTTTGACATTATTGGTTTCTTTGGTTTCATTGACTGTGTACGCGCAAGAGTTTGTCTGCTCGGGTACAATCGTCGATGAGGCCGGAGAGCCGATAATCGGAGCGTCCGTATTCCAGAAAGGAAGCAACAAGGGCGCCGTCTCCGACTTTAACGGAGAGTTCAAGCTGCTGCAGGTACCCGAAGGCAGCGACATCACCATCTCGTACATCGGTTACAAGACGGTCGAGACGAAAGCCGCTTCGGGCATGCGCATCGTCATGCGTGAGGACAACGCCACGCTCAGCGAACTGGTCGTTGTCGGTTACGGCGTGCAGAAGAAGAGCGTCGTGACGGCCTCCATCGCCAAAGTAGGCTCGGATGAGCTGGGCATGACCGCCCCCGTCCGCATGGACAACGCCCTGAAGGGACTGGCCGCCGGCGTGACCGTAACATCTTCTTCGGGACAGCCGGGCGCCGCAGCACAGATACGCGTGCGCGGTATCGGTACGATAAACAATTCTGACCCGCTCTATATCGTCGACGGCATGCCCATCGAGGGCGGTCTCGACTATGTAAACCCGAGCGACATCGAGAGCATCGAGGTGCTGAAAGACGCAGCCTCGGGCGCCATCTACGGTGCGCGTGCGGCCAACGGTGTCGTGCTGGTCACCACCAAATCGGGCAAGAAAGGCAAGGTAAAGGTCAACTACAACTTCTCTTACGGCTGGCAGAGCAAGTGGCGCAAGCGTGACATGCTCAACGCCACAGAGTACGCCGTGATGATGAACGAGGGATATATCAACGCCGGCATGGAGCCGCTCTATGCCGACCCGTATCATCTGACAGACGCCATGGGCAACGTCATAACCGACGGTACCGACTGGCAGGACGAGCTGTTCTACGACAACGCGCCCGTGATGAACCACGACGTGACCATCAGCGGAGCGTCCGACAAGGTGAACTACTACCTCTCTCTCGGTTACTACACCCAGGACGGTATCATCGGCGGCAACTTCAACCGCTCCAACTACGACCGTCTGTCGCTGCGCAGCAACACCAAGTATAACGTCTTTGACGTGTCTAAGGAGCGCAACTGGCTCAACAAGCTCGACATCACGGTTAATCTTTCATACGCCCGCGTCAAGTCGAAGAGCATCGACGTCAACTCTCAGTACGGCTCGCCTCTCGGCTCGGCACTTGCCCTGTCGCCGATACTCACGCCGACGCTCACCGGCGCCGCCGCCGAGGAGCAGGACGCCTTCTATCGCCAGACGCAGCCCGATTATCCCGGTCCGATACTCTCGCCCGACGGCGAGCCTTACACCATAGCCGGCACTACATATAACGAGATGGTCAACCCGCTGGCCGCCCTCTCGCTGCCCGGCGCACAGAACTGGAGCCACAAGTTCGTCACCAACTTCGCGGCCGAGCTGCAGATATGGGACGGACTCAAGTACCGCATCTCTTACGGCACCGACATGTCGTTCTGGGGAAACGAGAATCATACCGTTCTTTACTATCTCACCACGAACAACAAGGCCACTCATACCAGCGCGTCTCAGGAGAGCGACCGCGGCACGGTGTGGCAGATAGAGAACGTGCTGACGTATGACAAGACCTTCGGCGACCACACGTTCAACGTGGTACTCGGACAGTCGGCCATGAAGAACACCGGCTGGACTCTCGGCGCAAGCCGCTGGAATCTCATAGACCTCAACAAACCTTACATCGACTTTGCCTCGGGTCTTGCCGAGAACGGCGAGCGCGACGGTTGGGGAGGACCCTCTAATCCGCATGCGCTTTCGTCAATGTTCGCCCGTCTGAGCTACAACTACGCCGAGCGCTACATGTTCCAGGCCACGGTACGCCGCGACGGTTCGAGCCGCTTCGGTACAAACAACAAGTATGCCACGTTCCCCTCGTTCTCTCTCGGTTGGAACATCACCAACGAGCAGTTCATGAAGAAGGCTCCCAAGTGGCTGTCCAACCTGAAGCTCAGGGCCAGCTGGGGTAAGAACGGTAACGAGAACATCGACGACTTCCGTTATGCCGTGTTTACTTCGACGGGTAACAATTACATCCTCGGTCACGGCGAGAGCGTGATCAACGGCGTGAAGGCCAACGGCATGCCCAATCCCGACCTCAAGTGGGAAGAGTCTGAACAGACCGACATAGGTCTCGACTTCGGCTTCATGGACAATGCCCTGACATTCTCGGTTGACTGGTACAAGAAAAAGACCAACGGCATGCTCATGACAATGAACATACCTTCATACGTGGGCGAGAACAAGCCTATCGGCAACGTCGGCAAGATGGAGAACTCCGGAGTGGAGTTCGAGCTGGGATATAAGTTCCGCGTGGCCGACGCCACATTCAATTTCCGCGGCAACGCCTCTTATCTGAAGAATGAGCTTATCGAGCTTGGCAACGACACGGGATGGGCCGCATACGACTCATTCCAGAACGTGGGCACCATCACGCGTGCAATGAACGGCGAGCCGTTCCCGTACTTCTACGGCCTGAAGACCGACGGAATCTTCCAGACACAGGAGGAAATCGACTCTTACGTAGGTCCCACCGGCCAGCCCATACAGCCTGACGCCAAACCCGGATACGTGCGCTTTGTCGACCTCGACCACAACGGCGTAATCGACGACAACGACCGCACGAAGATAGGTAAGGGCATGCCCGACTGGACGTTCGGCTTCAACTTCACTGCCGCATGGCGCGGACTCGACTTCAGCATGATGTGGCAGGGCACTGCCGGCAACGATGTATTCGACGCCACACGCCGTATCGACATCAACTCGACCAACCTGCCCTCATGGATGCTCAACCGCTGGACAGGCCCCGGCACGTCTGACAAGTATCCTATATTCATCGTAGGTGACGCTTCAGACAACTGGAAATCGTCTGACCTCTACGTCTACGACGGCTCTTATCTGCGCCTGAAGAACATCGAGCTGGGTTACACTCTGCCCGAGAATCTTACCAAGAAAGTGTTCATCAACAGGCTTCGCGTTTACGTGTCTGCCGAGAATCTGTTTACGTTTACCAAGTACCACGGTTTCGACCCGGAAATATCTTCAGGCGGAACTTCACTCGGTGTCGACTACGGCGTTTATCCCCAGGCACGTGTGTGGAGAGTTGGTTTCAATCTGGAATTCTAAAGTAAAATACATGGCGATGGGGATATAGGGTTGTACGGTTATGCTGTTGCGGTTGTACGGTTATACGGTATAAGGTTGTACGGTTATGCGGTTGAGATTGCGGTTATGCGGTTGAGGCTGTGATACCGTAACACCTGAGACCCAAAACCATAAGACCCAAGCCCCCAAAACCGTAAAACAAAAAAACCGAAAACCGTAAACCCCCAAACCCCGGGACCTAAAAAAACAACAAAATGAAAGCAATCAAAATATATGCAGGCCTCGTTCTGGCCGCGTCGGTGGCGTTAACGGGCTGTAGTGACGACTTTCTTGAAGTCACTCCGCCTACTCAAAACCCGATAGACGAATATTTTACCACAAGCGAACATGTGTATGAATCGCTCATAGCGGCTTACGACCCGCTGCACTGGCCGGACTGGGCCATGAATCAGTATAACCCGATCAACATCATGAGTGACGTCATGGCGGACGACATCTGGCCGGGCGGCTCGAGCCGTACTGACAACCAGTACTGGCATCTCATGATGAACTTCGAGGCCAATCCGGAAAACTGTATGACGGGACTGTGGACCTGTGAGTACAGCGGCGTAAAGCGTTGCAACGACGTGCTTACTTATATCGGCTGGGCCGGCGACAACATCAGCGCTGCCGACAGAGCGTCATGGGAGGCGCAGACACGTGTGCTTAGGGCTTATTATTACTGCAATCTGTGGAAATTCTGGGGCAATATAGCCTTCTTCATGGAAAATCTTGAGTTCCCGTATCTTGCAGAGCAGAAGTCGGCCGACGATGTGTATGAGGCCATAATCACCGAGCTTGAAGACGTAATCGGCCAGAACGTGCTGCCCATGAAGTGGGAAGACACGGCTTCGGAAGACAACGTGGGCAAGGTGTCGCAGGCCATGGCCTACATGCTTTACGCCGAGATGGTGATGTATCAGAACGACGAAAGCCGTTACGCCACGGCCCTGGGCTACATGCAGCAGATAATAAACAGCGGCGAATACGACCTGATGGGCAGTTATGCGGCAATCTTCGAAGAGAGCGGCGAGTGGGGCTCGGAGTCAATATTCGAAATCAACTACAAGGACGACAACGCCGTGCGCTCGTGGAACTCTCCGCTCGTGGCCGGCGGTACGGTGCTTCCGCGTCTGATAAGTCCGAGCGCATGGGCCGCCAATGCGGGTGACGACAGCGGTGTGACCAACGGCTGGGGCTTTGCTCCGGTGCGTACCGAGACATACCAGATGTTTGCCGAAGGTGACCAGCGCCGCGACGTGACATGCTTCGACGCCAATGCCCACGGCACGTACGAACACCGTTATCAGGACACGGGATACTTCCTCGGCAAGTACATAGCCAAGTCAGAGAACAACAAAGACCAGTCTGCCGACGGCGACCTTAACTTCAACAACAACCTCCGCGTCTACCGTTTTGCCGAGACTCTGCTCAACGCCGCCGAGCTGCTCGTGCGCACCGGAGGCGACACGGGGCTGGCTTCACAGTATCTTAACAGGGTACACAACCGCTCCGGACTTACCGACACCGTTGACCCGACGCTGGACAACATACTGCAGGAGCGCCGTCTGGAGTTCGTGGGCGAAGGCAAGCGCTACTGGGACCTCGTGCGTTCGGGCAAGGCTGCCTCTACGCTCGTGCCCGACTCTTACGGCTACCGTACCAACACATGGAGCGAGTCGAAGAAGTATCTGCCCATTCCGCAGTCTGAAATAGACGCCGCACAGGGCACACTGACGCAGAACAATTATTAACATTGTGGTTTGCGGTATGTGAGGTTTTGGGGTTTTACGGCTGCCGTGCAGCCGCACTGCCGCCGGCCGTGTTACCACCGGAACCTTACAACCGCACGACCGTAAGCAAACCGATAACTAAAAAATGAATGATTATGAAAAAGCTTAATTATATGTGGGGAGCCGTGGCCGTGGCTGCAATGTCTCTTGCTTCGTGTTCTCCCGACGACATAGAGGGGCTGAACGAGAACGGCCTGCCGCTCGCAGGCGAGGCCAAGGTGACCGTCGATGTAGACCAGACCACCAACCAGGCCACGTTCAACCTTGAGGGCGAAGGCATCTACCCCATCTGGATAATGAGCTGGGAGAGCGCCAACCCGTACTCCACCCAGAACGGATACAAGAAGATATTCAACAACGCCGGCGACTATGTGCTGAACTACCGCGTGGGCAACCGCAACGGCTTCAGCCAGGGCATGGGCTCGGTGACGTTCCATGTGGACAACTCGCTTGTTGACTATGACATGTACACCACGCTGCTTGCCGGCAAGACATGGCGCATAGCCAAAGACGAACAGGGACACATCGGCTGCGGCGAGCCGGGCACCGACGGAACAGGCTGGTACTCGGCAGCGCCCGGAGAGAAAGAAGGCACGGGCGTGTATGACGACGAAATAACCTTCTCGGCCGACGGTACGTACACTTACAGCCCGGGTGCTGACGGCCTCGTGTACGTCAATACGGGCTGCACCGTTATGCCCGGCAATCCCGGCGACGGCAACGACTTCGACGCGCAGGCCGCGCCGCAGACCGCAACTTACGAGATTCGCGGCGAGGGCAACGACGTCTACCTTGTGCTGCCGGCAGGAACGCTTTTCCCATACATCTCGTGCGACGGCCAGTATAACGAGCCGAAGTTCCGCATAGAGAGCATCACAGGCTCTGAACTCGTGCTGATTTACGAGAATGACGACATAGCCTGGCACTACATACTGACGAGCAAGACCGACGAGGGCGGCTTCAACGGCTTCGACGCCGACAGCGACTGCAACCTGTTCAAGTCATGCACGTTCACCAACGAGTTCTATTACGCTCCCGGATGGGCGCAGATAGCTGACCCGGCGATGACTGCCGACGGCAACTCGTACACCATCTCTCTGCCCACGGCCACGAGCGAGACATGGCAGGCACAGGCGAAGTTCCTCACTGACATGGCCACCAACTCCGCCAACACTTACGACTTCAGCTGCAAGCTCACCTCGTCGACCGACCACGGCAACGTGACCGTCAAGCTGGTCAAGACCGGCGACGACGGCGTGTACTACTTCGAGGAGAAAGTATCGCTGAAGGCATACGAGGAGTATGTGTTCTACAAGAGCGACATGCCGGGCATCGACATGGACAACGTGTCGCTTGTGTTCGACTTCGGCGGCAATGCCGAGAACACCGAGGTGACCGTCAGCGACATCACCCTGCAGGAGCATGGCTGCGACGGCATCACGGCTCCCTCTGAGGATGAGGACGACACCGATTACGTTTACGACGCCGAGACCAACCTCTGGAAAACCCACGTTGACGACACCGGTGTCTACACCACCGAGTTCTACTACGCTCCCGGATGGACACAGATTGCCGACCCCGGCTTCACCTCCGACGGCGGCACTTACACCGTGACTCTGCCCGAAGCCACCACCGACCAGTGGCAGGCACAGGTCAAGATAAAGACCGACATACCGGCCGACGCCGACACTCCTTACGACTTCAGCTGCACGCTCATGGCCGACAAGGAGCTGAAAGGCGCCACCATAAAACTGGCCGACGTGAACAACGATGCCGACAACTTCTTCTTTGTCGAGCGCGTTGACCTCGCACCATACGAGGAGTATGTCTTCAAGATGCCCGCACAGAAGCTGGCATTGGGCGCCGCAAGCGGACTGATGCTCATCTTCGACTTCGGCGGATGTCAGGCCGGCACGAACGTGACGATCAACAACATCGTGCTGCAGAAGACCGCGGAATGACACTATTTCTAACCTGCTTTATAACCTGCTGACAGCCAACGCTTTGCAAAAGGTGGTCTTTTGGTCTGTAAAAGACCGTCTTTTGCGAGGCGAAAGCTTACCTTTTGCGGGGCAAAAGCTTATCTTTTGCAAGGCCGCGGCTGCCGGCGACATTTGCAGGCGGGACAGTACAAAGAAAAAACAAGAACGTCAATAAAACACAAAGGAATGAAAACCAAGATGATATTAAGCATGTTTTTCGCAGCTGCACTCGGGATGATGTCCTGCAGCGACGAGCGTGATACAGTTTATGCACCGGACAACCGGCAGGTGACTCTTTCGGTTGCCGATGTCAGTCTGACCACCGATGCGCAGACATTCACCGTCGGTGTGACGACAGACCATGAATTTGCAGCTTACACCACCGACGACTGGCTCGACGTTACGCCAAAGAACTCGGTCAGCTTAAACGAGACTCTTACCGTAACCGCGCAGGAGAACACCGACACGGCGGCACGCAGCGCCCAGGTGTGCGTCTGGTGCGGAGGCACCCGCCGCTACGTCACGGTCACTCAGGCAGGCGTCGTGCCTGAAGAGCCCGCCATCGTTGCGCCCGAGGGCTACAGGCTGGTGTGGAACGACGAGTTCGACGGCACCGGGCTGGGCAGCGACTGGACATACGAGGTGGCAGGCCCCGGCTTCGTCAACAACGAGCTGCAGAGCTATGTCAAGGGCACCGACGTGACAGAGGTTTCAGACGGAACGCTCAAGATAAACCTCTACAAAGACGGCGACGACATCAAGTCGGCACGCATCTACGCCAAGCGTAACGAGGGCTGGCAGTACGGCTACATCGAGGCCCGCATCAAGCTGCCCGAAGGCAAGGGCACGTGGCCCGCATTCTGGATGATGCCCGTCAACTTCACCACATGGCCCGGCGACGGCGAGATAGACATAATGGAGTCTGTGGGATATGACCCCAACGTCGTTGTATCAACCATCCACTGCAACAAGTACAACAACGGCGGCACGGCCATAGAGAGCGCCCGCACCACCGTGCCCACGGCTTATTCAGACTTCCACACGTATGCCTGCGAGTGGTCGGCCGAGAAGATGATATTCTACGTTGACGGCGAGGAACTGCTCACATACGTCAACGACGGCACCGGCAAAGACGCATGGCCGTTTGACGCCCCCTTCTACGTCATACTCAATCTGGCCTGGGGCGGCTCGTGGGGCGGCCAGCAGGGAGTCGACGAGAGCTGTCTGCCCGCCACAATGGAGGTTGACTACGTGCGCGTGTTCCAGCATGAATAAAAGGTAATAAGACGTGAAGGCGGAATTGTGAGACGCCTTCGTTTCCTCATCGCCTGACGTTTCTCATATCCTTCTGTTCTCACGTCTTACCTTTAAAACCTTAGTCTTATGAGAATCCTTTTAGCAATCCTTTCATTTTTCATGCTCGTCGGCACGTCAGCGGCCGGCGGGCATTTTGTGCGCGTCAGAGGCACCGGCCTTGTCCGTCCCGACGGCTCCGAGCTGTTCATCACGGGCACCAATCTCGGCAACTGGCTCAATCCCGAAGGCTATATGTTCGGCTTCCGGAATACCAACAGCGCGTGGATGATAGACCTCATGCTCAAAGAGATGGTAGGTCCTGACGACGCTGCCGCCTTCTGGCGTGCCTTCAAGGACAATTACGTGACGCGCGACGACATCCGCTTCATCGCATCCACCGGTGCTAACACCGTCCGCCTGCCCTTCAACTACAAGCTGTTCACCGACGAAGACTACATGGGCCTCACCTCGGCTCAGGACGGCTTCGCCCGCATAGACAGTCTTGTAAGCTGGTGCCAGGACAACGGTCTTTACCTCATACTCGACATGCACGACTGCCCCGGCGGACAGACGGGCGACAACATAGACAACGGCTACGGCTATCCGTGGCTCTTCGAAAGCGTGGCGGCTCAGGAACTGTTCGTCAGCGTGTGGCGCGGCATAGCCTCGCGTTACAAGGACGAGCCTGTCATTCTCGGTTACGAGCTGATGAACGAGCCGATAGCCCACTATTTCGAGAACAAAGCCGAGCTTTACACCTGTCTGGAACCTCTTTACAAACGCACGGTGAAGGCCATACGCGAGGTTGACCCCAACCACGTGATACTGCTCGGCGGAGCCAACTGGAACAGTGACTTCTCGATGTTTTCCGATTGGAAATTCGACGACAACATCATGTACACGTGCCATCGCTACGGCGGTCCTGCCACGGCAGACGCCATCAGGAGTTACATAGACTTCCGCGACCGCACCGGCCTGCCCATGTACATGGGCGAGATAGGACACAACACTGACGAGTGGCAGGCCGCTTTCGTCAGGGTGATGCGTGAGAACAATATCGGCTATACGTTCTGGCCTTACAAGAAGGTTGACAACTCCTGCATGAACGCCGTTGTCCGTCCCGAAGGCTGGGACAGCGTGGTGGTAAAGTTCTCTGAGGCTCTCCGCACCACGTATGCCGACATGCGTGCGGCCCGTCCTTCGCAGGAAGAGGCACGCCGGATACTCGCGCAGTATCTCGAGAACATCAGGTTTGCCAACTGCCGGCCGCAGCTGTCGTACATAAAGTCAATGGGACTCAAGGCTGAATAAACCGGCAAGCATGTTAAAATCACAGAACATAATAAGAAAACGATAAATGAACAAGACAATCTTGACAGCCATATTCGTGGCATTTACGGCGGTGCCGGCATCAGCCCAGACACCGGCCGTCTATCTTGACGACACAAAACCGATGGAGGAACGTGTCGAGGATGCTCTCAGGCGCATGACTCTCGATGAGAAAATTGCCGTCATACATGCGCAGAGCAAGTTCAGCTCGCCCGGCGTGGCGCGTCTGGGCATTCCTGAGTTCTGGACCGATGACGGCCCCCACGGTGTCCGTCCCGACGTGCTTTGGGACGAGTGGATGCAGGCGGGACAGACCAACGACTCGTGTGTGGCCTTCCCCGCGCTGACATGTCTTGCCGCGACGTGGAATCCGCAGATGTCTCTCATCTACGGAGTGGCCCTCGGCGAAGAGGCGCGTTACCGCAGAAAGGACATGATTCTCGGTCCGGGCGTCAACATACTGCGCACCCCTCTGGGCGGCCGCAACTTCGAGTATCTGGGCGAAGACCCGTATCTCACGTCGCGCATGATTGTGCCTTACATCATCGGACTTCAGTCTAACGGCGTGGCCGCCTGTGTGAAGCACTTCGCACTGAACAACGATGAGGAGTACCGCAACCAGGTTAACGTCATCGTGGACGACCGCGCACTCTACGAAATCTATCTGCCTGCGTTCAAGGCTGCCGTCACCGAAGGCCACACATGGGGGCTTATGGGCGGCTACAATCTGTATAAGGACCAGCACAACTGCCACAACAAGTATCTGCTCTGCGACATCTTGAAAGGTGAGTGGGGCTATGACGGCGTGGTGGTGAGCGACTGGGGCGGCACGCACGACACCCGCCAGGCCGTTATGCACGGTCTCGACATGGAGTTCGGCACATGGACCGACGGCCTGTCGTTCGGCGCATCAAACGCATACGACAACTATTATCTGGCCCGTCCGTACCGCGACATGATACTGAAAGGCGAAATCGGCACCGAGGAACTTGACGACAAGGTGCGCCGCGTGCTGCGTCTGTTCTACCGCACGACGATGAAGCGCCACCGCCGTCTCGGTTCGATGAACTCAGAGGCCCATTATGCCACGGCGCGCCGGATAGCCGGCGAGGGCATCGTTCTGCTGAAGAACGAGGGCCGCACGTTGCCTCTCGACACCACGAAGGCTCTCCGCGTGCTTGTGGTCGGCGAGAACGCGATAAAGATGATGACCGTGGGCGGCGGCAGCTCGTCGCTGAAAGTGCAGCGCGAGACGCTCCCGCTGGAGGGCATGCAGCAGCTGCTGGGCGATAAAATCAGGGTGGAGTATGCCCGCGGGTACGTCGGCGACACCACCGGCGAGTATAACGGAGTGGTGGCCAAGCAGAATCTTTACGACACGCGAACGGCCGACGAGCTGATAGCCGAGGCCGTGGAGAAGGCCCGCACGGCCGATTATGTGATATTGTTCGGCGGTCTTAACAAGAGCGATTACCAGGATGCAGAGGGCCACGACCGCAAGCAGTACGGTCTGCCTTACGGTCAGGACCGCCTGGTTGAGGCTCTCGCCGCGGCCAACAGGAATCTCGTGTACGTCAACATTTCGGGCAATCCGGTGGCGATGCCGTGGCTCGACAAGGTGCCGGCCGTGGTGCAGGGATGGTTTCTCGGCTCAACGGCGGGCGAGGCTCTTGCCGACGTGCTGACGGGCCGCGTCAATCCGTCGGGCAAGCTGCCGTACACATGGTGGCGCAGTCTTGACGATGTGCCGGCTCACAAGCTGGACACATATCCCGGAACATGGCGCGAGGACAAGAAGATAATAGACGAGGAATATAAGGAAGGCATCTTCGTGGGCTACCGCTGGGCAGACCGCGAGAAGACAAAGACGCTCTTCGCCTTCGGCCACGGTCTGAGCTACACCACGTTCAAGATAGGAAAGGCCACGGCCGACAAAGCCGAACTGACCGCCGCCGACAGCATAACGTTCAGCGTGCCCGTGACCAACACGGGCGGCAAGGCCGGCTCTGAGGTGGTGCAGCTTTACATCCGCGACTGCAAGTCGTCGCTGGTGCGGCCCTACAAGGAGCTGAAAGCCTTCGGCAAGGTGAGCCTCGCGCCGGGCGAGACCAAAGAGGTAAGGCTGACGATAGGCCGCGACGCCCTCAGCTATTTTGACGACAAGGCTCACGAGTGGGTGGCCGAGCCGGGCGAGTTTGAGGCTCTTATCGGCAACTCATCCGACAATATAACCCGGAAAGTGAAGTTTACGCTAATTCCGGAATAGGGAGTTAAGGAGTTATCTTTTAGGAGTTAAGGAGTTATGGAGTTAAGGAGTTAAGACAATAGCCTTGACGATGAAACAATACCGATAAGCCGGATAAGGCCGATAAGTAACGGCACAAACCGACAAGACATTTGTCTTAACTCCTTAACCCAATAACTCCTTAACTTCCAAATACCTGAATAAAAAAACAGATTCATCAATGAAAGCAATAAGAAACACAATCATGGCGCTTGCGGCAGGCATGATGACTGTACCGGCCGCGGCACAGACTGACGGCATGGACAAGTTTGTTGACGACCTCATGTCGCGCATGACGCTGCAGGAGAAGATAGGACAGCTCAACCTGCAGGTGGCCGGCGACATCACCACCGGCCAGGCACAGGACACGCAGGTGGCCGGACTCATAAAGGACGGAAAGATGGGCGGAGTGTTTAATCTCAAGGGTGTGGACAAGATAAAGGCGCTGCAGAAGATAGCCGTCGAGCAGAGCCGGCTGGGCATACCCCTGCTGGTGGGCATGGACGTGATACACGGTTATGAGACGATATTCCCCATACCGTTTGCCATGTCGTGCAGCTGGGACATGGCCGCGGTGGAAGAGGCGGCGCGCATAGCCGCCAAAGAAGCTTCGGCCGACGGCATCAACTGGGTGTACAGTCCGATGGTTGACATCTGTGTCGACGCCCGCTGGGGCCGCATATCCGAGGGCAACGGCGAAGACCCTTACTTAGGCTCTGAGATAGCCCGTGCCATGATACGCGGATATCAGGGCGACTATTCGAGCCGCGAGAACGTCATGGCCTGCCTGAAGCATTTCGCGCTGTACGGCGCTGTAGAGGCCGGTCTCGACTATAACACCGTCGACATGAGCCGTCTGCGCATGTTCAACCAGTACTTCCCGCCCTACAAGGCCGCCGTCGAGGAAGGTACGGGCAGCGTGATGTCGTCGTTTAATATTGTCGACGGTGTTCCGGCCACGGCCAGCCGCTGGCTGCTCGACGACGTGCTGCGCAAAATGTGGAAGTTTGACGGCTTTGTGGCCACCGACTACGGCTCGATAGGCGAGATGATGCCTCACGGCGTGGGAGGCGACCTGAAGCGTGCGTCGGCCATGGCGCTCAATGCCGGTACGGACATGGACATGTGTTCGATGGGATTCATCGGCACGCTGGAACAGTCGGTAAAAGACGGCACCGTGACGGAAGAGGCCATCGACAAGGCCTGCCGCCGCATACTTGAGGCAAAGTATAAGCTGGGACTTTTCAATGACCCTTACAAGTATTGCGACACGGACAGGCGCAAGACCGACATCTTCACAGCCGGCAACCGCGCCGCCGCACGCCGCATTGCGGCCGAGACATTTGTGCTGCTGAAAAACCGTAACGACGTGCTGCCGCTGCGCAAACAGGGCAAGATTGCGCTGATAGGCCCGCTGGCCGACACGCGGGCAAACATGGCCGGCACATGGTGTGTGGCCTATACGCCCGACAAATACTCCACGCTGCGCGAGGGATTCGGGCGTGCCCTTGAAGGCAGGGCCGAGCTGCTGTACGCCCAGGGCTGCAATCTCATGGCCGACTCCGTGCGCCAGCGTGCGGCAGAGTTCGGCAAGACCATCACGCGCGGCGACGACGCGCGGCTCAAGGCCGAAGCTCTCGACGTGGCACGCCGGGCCGACGTCATTGTGTGCGCCATGGGCGAGAGTGCCGACATGTCGGGCGAGTGTGCCAGCCGCTCCGACCTGCGTCTGCCCGACGTTCAGCGCGAGCTGCTCGCCGAATTGGTGAAGCTGGGCAAGCCCGTGGTGATGCTCAACTTCTCGGGCCGTCCCACCGTGCTGACATGGGAGCAGGAGAACGTTGACGCCATACTTAACGTATGGTTCGGAGGCAGCGAGGCGGCCGACGCAATATGCGACGTGGTATTCGGCGACGTGGCTCCGGGCGGACGCCTGACGATGACTTTCCCCCGCACTACGGGTCAGCTGCCCATGTACTACAACCATCTTAACACGGGCCGCCCCGTGCCGGCAGGCACGAAGGACTTCCGCAAGTATGCCACCAACTGGCTCGACAACGTGAACGACCCGCTTTATCCCTTCGGCTACGGTCTGACTTACACCACGTTCGGCTACGACAAGCCTTCGGTTACAGGCTCCGGCCGCACGTTCAGGGCCGCGGTCACCGTGACCAACACCGGCAGCAGGGAAGCCGCCGAGGTGGTGCAGCTCTACGTGCGCGACCCCGTGGCCTCGGTAGCACGCCCGGTGAAGGAGCTGAAGGGTTTCCGCCGCATCGTGCTGAAGGCAGGAGAGAGCAGGGAAGTCAGCTTTGACCTGACGGAGAAAGACCTGTCTTATTATGACGCCGAAGGGCGCGAGGTGTTCGAGCCGGGCACGTTCGACATCATGATAGGCCACGACAGCGGCTCGCTGCAGACCGTTACCGTCACGGCTGAATAAGTCTCTTTCGTAACACGCTGATATCCAAAGCGTTATAAAAGACCGTCTTTTGCGTTGCAAAAGACGGTCTTTTAGCTTGTAAAAGCTTACCTTTTGCGGACCGAAAGATAAGCTCTTGTAAAAACAGTGATATTGATTTTGCTGTTTCGTTATATTGTTTTATATTTGCATGATTTAATATTATTAAATGGTTTTGACATGGCCGGTAATTTCATGAGAGCTTTAATATTTTGTGCATTGTCTGTTTTCGCGTCGGTTTCGGCACGGGCCGGGACACGCACCGATTCGTTGTGCAGGCTGATAGACAACGCCATAGACAGTGCCCGGATATATCTGGACAGGCGCGAAGCGCGTATAGCGGCGCTCAAGACACGCCTGACGCGCCGCCTGACGCCGTCGGAGCGTTACGAGACGGAATATAAACTGTGGGAAGAGTATAAGGCTCTGTCAAACGATTCGGCGATAGCTTACATCGCGCGGGCCACGCATACGGCCACGCTCTCGGGCGACATGGCCGCCGCATGCAAGTGCATGGCCATAGAAGCGTTCCAGTGTTCGTCGTCGGGCATGTACATGGAGGCTCACGACTTGCTTGCGGGCATCGACCGGCAGGCTCTCGACAGCGCGGGGCTAATACTGTATTACCGCTCCATGGTCCATCTGTACGGCGAGCTGGGCTGGTACACGTCAGTGTCAGAGCTGAAGCGCCGCTACGTGGCCGTGCAGAAACAGTACATCGACTCGGTGCTTGCCGTCACCGACGAAAGCCATCCGCTGTACCTGCAATACATGGAGAAACGGATGTACGACGCGGGCGACTATTACGGCGCACTGCGGTATAACGACAAGTGGATGAAGCTGAGCGGGCACATACCCACAGAGTTTGCCATCATTGCCTATTACCGTTACCTCGACTATAAGATGCTCGGCAACGAGGCTGAGTGGACTTACTGGGTGGCCATGTCGGCGCTGGCCGACATACGCAACGGCACCACCGACCAGGCCTCGATGTGGGAATTTGCCAATTATATGTACATTGCGGGTGACAACAAGAGGGCTTACCGGTACATCGACTTTGCGGGCAAGTGTGCCGACAAGTTTCATACCGCGGTGAGAAGCTCCCAGGTGCTGCCCATACTTACGATGATAGCCAACAGGTATAAGGGTGAGCAGGAAGTGTCAAACCGCCGCCTTCAGTTCGCGACGGTGCTTTCCGGCCTGTTCGTCCTGCTCGTGCTGGCCTCGCTCTTTTACGTCAACCGCCAGCGAAAGCGTCTGGCCCGGGTACGCGACGAGCTGAGTGAGAAGAACGGACAGCTCACCAGACTCAACGACGAAATGAAACAGACGCTCGCGAATCTCGATGAGTCGAACAGGAGGCTGACGCAGACCGGCAACCTGCTGAACAACGCCGTGACCGGTCTCGACGAGAGCAACCGCGTGAAAGAGAAATACATCGGCCTCTTTCTGCGCCAGTGTTCGACGTACATCGACCGCATGGAGAACATGCGCCGCGAGCAGCTCTCGATGATAAAAGGCAAGCGTTACGCCGAGCTTTACGACATGGTGAAGACACACGACTTCTGCAACCGCGAGCAGGAAGAGCTGTTCCAGATATTCGACTCTACGTTCATACGCCTCTTCCCGACATTCGTCGACGACTTCAACATGCTGCTCAGACCCGAAAACCGCATTGTGCTGTCAGACCAGTCGAAGCTCACCACGGGTATAAGAATCTTCGCCCTGATACGTCTCGGGATAGACGACAGCTCGAAGATTGCCGAGTTTCTGCACTACTCGGTCAACACCATATATAACTACCGTGCAAAGATAAAGAACGGGGCGGTGGTTAACCGTGACGAGTTTGAAGACCTCGTGAAATCCATAGGACTGCCGAAACGTGTCGGGGAGAGTGATTCTTAGCTCTTTGACAGCCATGTTCTGTGACGGGCGGGCCTTGTACGGGGTGCGCCTGAAAATGCGTCACGCAGGCGGATTGATGTTTTTCGACGATTTATTTTACATATAAAAACTTGTTATGAAGATAGCAGTATTCTGTTCGGCAAACTCAGACATCGATGCCGGATATTTCGAAGCGACTGAACAGTTGGGCCGGTGGCTCGGCGAAAACGGGCACACGCTGGTGTTCGGCGGGTGTAATCTCGGGCTGATGGAGTGTGTGGCAAAGGCCGTGCGCAAGGCCGGCGGCATGACGATAGGTGTGGTTCCGACGATAATAGAGCGGGGCGGCAAGGCCAGTCCCAGCATGGACGTGTGCATACCCTGCGACAATCTGAGCGACCGTAAGGACCTGATGCTCGCCCGATGCGACGCTGCCGTTGCACTGCCCGGCGGTCTCGGCACGCTTGACGAAGTGTTTACGATGGCGGCCTCGGCCACTATCGGTTACCATCATAAGAAGGTGGTATTGCTTAATGTCGGCGGATTCTGGAACACGCTGACTGCCCTTCTCGATGACTTGCAGCAGAAAGGAATGATAAGAAGCCACTGGACTGACATTATAAAGGTGGCCGACAGCGTGGAAGACGTCGCCCGTATTTTAGCAGACGAGCTGGCTTTATAAGCAGACAAGTTGACAAGCAGACGAGCAGACAAGGAGATTTGTTTAGTTGACAAGCAGACAAGCGACGAGCAGACAAGGAGATTTGTTTAGCTGATGAGTAACGGTTTGGCAAAGATTTTTTATTCGTTTTGCCGTTAATCTGTTACTGAAGCAAATCTCCTTGTCTGCTCGTCTGCTTGTCAACTTGTCAACTAAGCAAATCTCCTTGTCTGCTCGTCGCTTGTCAACTTGTCTGCTTATAAAAATCAGCTCGTCTGCTTAGAAAAACATTTATCTATGATAATGGCCACAGCTCCGTCGCCTGTCACGTTGCAGGCCGTGCCGAAGCTGTCCATTGCGATGTACAGTGCAATCATCAGAGCCTGGTCCTGTTCGCCGAAGCCAAGCACCGATGCCAGCGGTGCGAGTGCCGCCATGATTGACCCGCCGGGCACTCCCGGGGCGGCGACCATCATCACTGACAGCAGCAGTATGAAGCCCGTGAATAGCATCGGGTCGTGAGGCATGCCCTTCATCATGCAGATGGTGAGTGCGCATGCCGTTATCTTCATCACCGAGCCCGACATGTGTATTGTGGCGCACAGAGGTACGGTGAACGCGGCCACGTCCTTGCTCACACCGTTAAGCTCGGTCTGCCTGAGCGTTACGGGTATCGTGGCGGCCGACGACGACGTGCCCAGCGCGGTGAAGTATGCCGGAAGCATCCGCCAAAGCAGTTTCAGCGGATTGCGGCGCGCCACCGCTCCCGCCACGCAAAACTGGTAGAGCAGTATCAGGATGTGCAGGATGAAGATGACGACGATGATTTTCGCGAACACCACCATTATCGAATATGCCTGTCCGGTGGCCGTCATGTTGAGGAAGATACCGAAGATGTAAGGCGGCAGCAGGGGGATGATGGCTTTCTCGATGACCTTACCCGTTATCCCCATCAGTTCGTCGGCGCCTTTCTTCATCACTTCCGCGTTGCCGTAGGCGATGCCCAGTCCCATGATGAACGACAGCACGAGGGCACTCATTACGTCGAGCATCGGGGGTATGGCGATAGTGAAATAAGGCTCTATGCCTTGCCCTGCGGCGTCAGACGTGCCGGCTGTCATGCCCTCTATCAATGACGGGAAGAAGGCGCTGCCCGTGCCGTAGGCCAACATTCCGCACAGTACGGTGTCGGCATAAGCTATCCCCACCGTGGCAAGAAGCATCTTTCCGGCTGACTTGCCGATGCCCGCAATGGCCGGAGTGACCAGTCCCACGATGATTATCGGTATGAGGAAACCGAGAAACTGACTGAATATCGCGTTGAATGTTACGAACGGGCGTATCCACGGCTCTGTCATTACGCCGCCTAAAACCACGCCCAATATTATGGCAATGATAATCCTGGGCAACAGCCCTATGCGTGTTTTTTTCATGTGTGTATAAGATGTTAAGGTTGTATGGTTGTACGGTTTACGGTTATTCGGTTGTATGGTTTACGGTTATTGGTTGTTGATTTTGCACATTCATATATTTGTATAACCTTGGCAACAACCTCATAACCGTAAAAACCGTACAACCGTATAACCGTAAAATCTTACTGTCTGTCCTGCTTCAGCCGTTCTGCAATGGCGCGTCCCAGGGCTTCACACTGTGCGAAGGTGTCTTCCTTGAGGCTCTGTTTCATCTCGACGGGAGTGCCGACGGCCTCAAACTTCAGGCGTGTGTCGTTCCAGTTACGGATGCATTCCACGGCTTTGCCGGCCCAGGCGTAGCTGCCGAACCAGCCGATGTAGTGCCTGTTCTTGATGTCTTTGTTGGCAATCTCGCTCAGCAGCACCTCCATCTCGTGGTAGAGACCTGCGTTGTAGGTGGGCGCTCCGACGATGAGTGCGCGGTAACGGAAGATGTCGCGCAGGATGTAAGAGTGATGAGTCTTCGACACGTTGTACATCACGATGTTCCTGATGCCGGCCTGACTTGCGGCGCGGGCTATGACCTCGGCCATGCGTTCTGTGTTGCCGTACATCGTTCCGTAACAGATGACGATGCCTTCCTCGGTCTCATAGCGGCTCAGACGGTCGTATATGCCAATGACTTTTGAGATATACTCGTGCCATACGGGGCCGTGTGTCGAGCAGATGTAGTCGAGCTGCACGCCCTCGAGCTTCTTCAGGGCGTTCTGTACGGGAACTCCGTACTTGCCGACGATGTTCGAATAATAGCGTACCATTTCCGGCCAGAACGTGTCGCAGTTGATTTCGGAGTCGATGATGCCGCCGTTGAGGGCGCCGAAGCAGCCGAAGGCATCGCCCGAGAACAGCACGTTGGCCGTCGTGTCGAGAGTTACCATTGTCTCAGGCCAGTGTACCATCGGTGTCAGCACGAACGTAAGCTCGTGGCGGCCGAGGCTGAGCGTTGAGCCGTTGCACACCTCCACCCGGCCGTCGGTGATGCCGTAGAAGCCTTCTATCATGCAGAATGTCTTCTTGTTGGCCACAATCTTTATGTCGGGATAGTACTTGCGGATAAGTTCGATGGCGCCGCTGTGGTCGGGCTCCATGTGGTTTATCACGAGATAGTCGATGGGGCGGTCGCCCAGAATCTCGCGGATATTCTTGATGTATGGCATGAAGAAGTCTACCTCCACGGTGTCGATGAGGCATACTTTCTCGTCGTCGATAAGATAAGAGTTGTATGAAACTCCGTTGGGCAGCGGCCACAGACCTTCGAAGAGTTCCTTGTTGCGGTCGTTCACGCCCACATAATAGATTTTGTCTGTAATCTCAATCATGGCTATTGTAATGTTTGGTTCGTTTGCTGTTTTGTGGTGTTGAGCTGTTCTTTCATCATGTCGCCGAAGCCGGTGTCTATCGAGTTGCCGATGCTCTTGCAGCAGTTGGCCGAGAAAGCGAGGGCGCAGCCGATGATGTCGTCCCATGTCTTTTCGGCTATGGCGCCGTCCATCATGCTGCGTGTCACGCCGTAGCGCATCATGCCGTACACGAGTCCGGCGTTGAAGTTGTCGCCCGCGCCGATGGTGCTTACCGTCTGCGCGGCGGCCACGGGATAGCTCTTCTTCAGGGCATTGTCGCCGCGCAGCTCCACGCTGCCGGCCCCGTCGGTGTAGATGAACTTCTTGCAGTAGAACGATATTTCTGAGTTATACACCTTGTCGGGCGTGTCCATGTTGTACATCACCTTGAAGTCTTCGCGGCTGCCGCGCACGATGTCGGCATATTCGAAGTTCTCCAGAATGTTCGGCGTCAGCTTCATCACCTCGTCGGCGTGCGACGCGCGGAAGTTCACGTCATAGTATATTATGGCGCCGCGGTCGCGCGCGGCGTTGAGTATGGCCGCCACCTGCGGCCGTATCACGGGGTTGACGGCATAGTAAGAGCCTATCATCACGATGTCGTCGCGGTTGATGTCGGGCGTCACGTAGTCGAGGCGGTCGTGCGGATGGTCTTTGTAGAATATGTATTCGGCGTCGTTCCTGTCGTTGAGAAAGGCCAGAGATATCGGCGACTTGCTGTCTCTGTACGTGCCGACGAACGTCGCGTCGACGCCGTTTTCCCTCAGAAAGTCTATCGTGCGGGCGCCTATGCGGTCGTTGCCCACCTCGCTTATGAATGACGCCGGCACTCCGGCGCGTCCCAGTGATATTATCCCGTTGTAGACAGAGCCGCCCGGCACGGCGCTCACGGGCTGTCCGCCCTTGAAGATGATGTCGAGTACGGTCTCGCCTATTCCTATTACCTTACGCATCTTTTCTGCTTTGCAATGAGTTTGAAATACGGCGCAAAGTTAATAAAAAAATGCTTTTTATGTAATAAACGGTGTTATAAACTCGTGAAAATCATGTAATTTTGCAGCCTGCGACATGAAATACAACACTCACACTTTAGGCAACGGGCTGCGCGTCATCCATCTGGCGTCGGCATCGCCCGTGGTATATTGCGGCTTCGCCATCTGCGCCGGCACACGCGACGAGCGTCCGGGCGAGGAGGGGCTGGCACATTTTTGCGAACACACAACGTTCAAGGGCACGGCCCGCCGCCGCTCCATGCAGATACTTAACTGCCTGGAAAGTGTGGGCGGCGACCTCAACGCCTTTACCAACAAGGAAGACACGGTGTTCTACGCGGCCATTCTGCGCGAGCATCTGCCGCGTGCCGTCGATCTGCTTGCCGACATCGTGTTCGGCAGCATCTATCCGCAGGCCGAGATTGACAAGGAAATCGAGGTGATATGCGACGAGATAGAGTGCTACAACGACTCGCCGGCCGAGCTGATTTACGACCAGTTCGAGAACATGGTGTTCGAGGGTCACGCCCTGGGGCACAACATTCTCGGCACGGCCGAGAGGCTCAGACAGTACACTACGGCCGACGCCCTGCGCTTCACCTCACGCTTCTACCGGCCCGACAACGCCGTGTTCTTCGCCTACGGCGACATCGGTTTCGACCGCCTCGTGCGGCTGCTCGAGAAGGCCACGGCCGGCAGCGGCCCCGCCATGCCCCGCAGGAGCGACGACCGCGGAGGAACTCTGCCCGGATACCGGCCGCGCGAACTGACCGTCGAGCGCGGCACTCATCAGGCACATGTCATGATAGGCAACCGCGCCTATGACGCCCACGACCGTCGCCGCCACGCCCTCTACCTGATGAACAACATGCTCGGCGGCCCGGGCATGAACGCCCGTCTGAACATAGCCCTCAGGGAGAAGCACGGACTGGTGTACACGGTGGACAGCTCGATGGTGAGCTATTCGGACACGGGACTGTGGTGCCTGTACTTCGGGTGCGACCCGAAAGACGTCCGCAAGTGCCGCCGCCTCGTGGCCCGCGAGCTTGAACGCATGGCCGTCCGCCCGCTGTCGGCCACGGCGCTTGCCGCCGCCAAGAGGCAGATAAAGGGGCAGATAGGCGTGGCCTGCGACAACCGCGAGAGCTTCGCCCT